>JBLMYH010000289.1:0-2669 GCA_050258175.1 Hyphomicrobiaceae bacterium | reverse complement strand
TCGACGTGCTCGCGGAGGTGGGCGATGTCGTTCTGCAGGGACTGAATCAGCGCCTGCCATGTCCAGTCAGTCTGGGCACTCGCCATACACGAACCATCCTTTGAGTTGTTCGTTGTCGATTCGGTAGGCGTACTTCAGGACTCGGATGTTGCCGTTGCCCTGAATCGGCTCCAACGACTCGATGATCTCCCCCGCCTTCTCGACGGCCTCGCGATCGGTCTTCGCGTAGTGTCCGGCGTGCTGGTCATCCCAGCACACGCGGTCGCAGTGGCCGATGACGCGCCAGCCGTTGCCTCGGTAGAACTGGTCGGCGCACGCCTTGTTCATCCACACCATCACGAACACGAAGTCGCCGTCGGGCAGGAACTTGATCCAGCGCGCCTTCGGCCAGTTGTCGCCGAACCCGCGCTGCGCGGCGTCCTGCATCTTGAGCAGGTGAAACGCGCGCGCGGGGTCGAGACTGCCGTCGATGAAGGTGCTCAATCGGTTGATCCTCAGTCTGTCAGGCCGGATTCCCGAGTGACGCTAACTATCGAAGCGCGTCGCGTCGCCATATCGCGCAGTCGCTGCGCCGCCTCTTCGACGGCCTCTTGATTGGCCCGAGCCAGCAACTTGCCGGCCAGCACCGGATCGAGCATCGCCTCGACGAGCAGTTCATGGATGTCCTGATCGGCAAGGCCGAACATCCAGTCGAACAGCTTGGTTTTCGCGATCAGCGACCCGGCCATCGACGCCCCCTGACGGGTCGGCGGCCCTGCCAGTGCGCGGCCGATCACGTTCGCGACCGTGGCACCGCCCGCGACCGCAGAGAGGGTGTCGGAACCCCGTCCCTGCACCGCTGCCGTCGAGCCTTTCGCGCCGCGCTGTAAATCGGCGGCAATGCTTTGCAGCCTCATGCGCTGCGACGGGTTGAGCTTGGTGCCGATTTCCTTCGCCCGGTTGTCGACAAACCGCATCATCTGCGCGGGCGATAGCAGGCGGTTCTCGCCCGTGGCATCCGTCGCCGTGGTGGCCGCCTTCTCGCGGGCCTCGCCGATCAGCCGCCGCCGGTCGATGCGCTGCGCGGCGCTGGCGTACTTCTTCAGGTAGTCCTTGAACCCCGGCGCGACGCTCTCGATGGCGTCGTCGAGCACGCCGACCGCCTTGTCCAGCTCGCCCCGCGCCAGTCGGCTCACCCGCGTGGTGCCGAGTTCACGCCCCGCGCGGTCTGCCGCACCCTTCAGCCGGCCATTCATCAGGTCGGTCACGTCTTGGCGGACGCTGTACAGCGATCTCGGGTCCGCAGCGACCTTTCCACCGCCCGACAGCCGCTCATCGAGCAGCCGCTCGCGCATGTACTCGAGCGCCGAGCGCACTTCCTGCCGCTGACCCTTCGGCGAGGCCAGCAGATCGTCGATGCGCTGCACGATCGGCGCGACATCCACGCCGCCGGGGTTGCCCATGACCCGCTCGAGACGCCCGCCGGCTGCTGCGTTGAGCGTGGCGCGACGCGCTTCGGACTCGGCGGCCGTCATCGGCACCATAGAGTCGAACGCCCCCTGCAGCGCGGCGTTCTGCTCCATGCGCCGGTCGGCCAGTCGCCCGGTCTTGTCCATCGTCTTGCCGACGTAATTCTCGGCGCGCAGCAGCCCGACATCGCCGGCCGCTTCTGCCGTCGTGGCGGGCGAAATCGTGCGCGGCGGGGTCTGCAGTGCGCGGGCTGCCTCGTCGGGATCGTTCGACACTTCCCGCAGGATGCGGCCCACGATGTTCTCGCGCCCGCCCTCCGTGGCGGCCTCGCCGAGCCCCTGTGCGGCGCGGCCTGCCGGCGCTGCCACCGACCCTGCCCCACTCTGCCGCAGCAGGCCGGGAACGTCCCGTGCGCGTGCTACGGAGCGGACAGCCGCGTCCGACGGCACCATCATGGCGGTCAGTGCTTCGGCACCGAACTGCGCCCACGGGCCGCCGCCGTGCTGGCGAACTGCCTCGCCCGATGCGGGTGCCAGCAGCCCGGCCGTGATCTGCTGGCCGGGATTGGTCGACAAAATCCGTCCGGTGGCGTCCATCGCACCGCCTACCAGCGTCCTGCCGAGGCCGACGCCCGTGGCCGCCCCGGTCATGCCCTGAATCATGCGGCTGGCGGTCTGTTCCTCGTCCGTCTCCGGCCGGTACGCGCCCGCCTGATCGAGCGCCCGCGAGAACGTCTGCGAGTACGGCTCGGCCATCGGCAGATCAGTGCCGGCCAGCCGGTTGATGCCCGTGAAAGCTGCGTTCTGCGCCCCGATCAGTGCGTCAGGGATGAACGACAGCGTGTTCCACACGCCCTGCGCAGCAGCACGGCCGGTCAGGGCAACATCACGCAGCGGGTCGGATTCCTCGTCTACGAAACGGTAGCCGGCCGGCTGCTCGTCTACGAAACGGTAGGCCATTAGAGGGGCTTCCAGGTCATGCCGTCGGAGCGATAGCGCACGCCATTGTCGTCTTCGATGATTCGTCCCTTGTGCTGTGCGGCGGGCGGCTTGTCATCAAAGGTCTGCTGCTGCTCGGGCAGCGCATACGGGCGATAGATATTGTTCCAGTCGAGCCCGTAGTTTTCCGCCCGCTGACGGGTCGGTGCGACCACGGTCTGCTCCCACTGGCTGCGCATCGCGTTGTACTGGTTTCCGGCAGAGCCGAGGAAGTCGGCACGC
>JBLMYH010000288.1:0-18638 GCA_050258175.1 Hyphomicrobiaceae bacterium | reverse complement strand
ATCAGCGGCAGGCCGATCAGCGCGGTGGGGTCGGGGCTGTCCATGCGTTCCATCAGGGCGATGCCCAGCGATTCGCTCTTCGCCGAGCCGGCGCAGTCGTAGGGCTGTTCCTTGTGCAGGTAGGCGGTAATTTGCGCATCGCTGAGCGGGCGGATATGCACCACCGTCGGCACGTCCTGCGTCTGCGTGTGGCCGGTGCGGCTGTTCAAGAGCGTCAGCGCGGTGTGGAATACCATGGCCTTGCCCTGCATCTTCTTCAACTGGGCGAAGGCCTTGTCGAAATCGCCGGGCTTGCCGAGCTGTGCGTCGTCGAGCATCAGCACCTGGTCGGAGCCGATGATGAGGGCGTCGGGGTAAGCCGATGCGGCGGCCTGCGCCTTCAGTACCGACAAGCGCAGCGCGGTGGCCGAAGGCGTCTCGCCCGGCCTTGGGGTTTCGTCGACGTCGGGAGACAGCACTTCGAAGGGTAGGTGCAGGCGTGACAGCAGTTCGCGCCGGTAGCGCGAGGTGGAGGCGAGCACGAGTTTCATTCCGGCTGGATCTCGACCAGCGCCATGTCCGGCGTCACCGCATCGCCCTTGTTGGCGAAGATGTTGATGACCACGCCGGCGATCGGTGCCTGCACTTCGTTCTCCATCTTCATCGCTTCGATCACCAGCACGCCGTCGCCCGCCTTGACCTTCTGGCCGATGCTCACCAGCACCTCGACGATGGTGCCCGGCATGGCGGCGGTGACGTGGCCGGGGTGGCTGGCGCGCGGCTTCTGCCCGACCGCGGCCGGCGCGACGGCCGGCTTGCGCGGTGTGCTGTCGCCGCCGCTGGACACCGCGACTTCGTTCAACGGTTCGACTAGCACTTCTTCCGAGACGCCGTCGATCGATACGAAATAGGGACGCTGCGCGGCATCGCTGCGGCCGCTGCCGGACAGCTTGATGTGATAGGTCTCGCCGTGCAGCGTGATCTTGAATTCGTCGGCGGCATAGTGCTGCGCGGATTCCTGCTGCGGCGTGCCGGGCGGCAACAACTGTTCGGGCTGGAGGCTGCCGGCCGCGCGTTCTTGCAGCCATGTCTTGCCGATTTCCGGGAACATGGCGTAGGTGAGCACGTCCTCGTCCGACTTGGCCAGCCCCTCGATTTCACCACGCAGCTTGTCGAGTTCGTCGGCGATCAGGTCAGCCGGGCGGCCGGCGGTGACTTCGAGGTCACCGATGGCGAACTTGCGCACCTCCTCGTTGACGTGCCCCGGTGCCTTGCCATAGCGGCCCTGCAGGTAGAGCTTCACCTCATTGGTGATGGATTTGTAGCGCTCGCCGGTCAGTACGTTCAGCGCGGCCTGCGTGCCGACGATCTGCGAGGTGGGGGTGACCAGCGGCGGATAACCGAGGTCTTCGCGTACCCGCGGAATTTCGTCGAGCACGGCATCCATCCTGTCGATCGCACCTTGCTCCTTCAACTGGTTGGCGAGGTTGGAAATCATCCCGCCCGGCACCTGGTTGATCAGCACGCGGGTGTCGGTGCCGGTGAACGCCGATTCGAATTGCCAGTATTTCTTGCGTACCTCCTTGAAATAGGCCGAGATTTCCTCGATCAGCGGCAGCGACAGTCCTGTGTCGTATTCGGTGCCGGCCAGCGCGGCGACCAGGCTTTGCGTAGCGGGGTGGCTGGCGCCCTCGGCAAAAGCGCCGACGCAGGTGTCGATGATGGTGGCGCCAGCCTCCACCGCCTTCAGGTGCGTCATGTGCGCCAGCCCTGAGGTGGCATGACTGTGGGTGTGGATGGGCAGGTCGGTGGCAGCGCGAATTTCGCGCACCAGTTCGAAGGCGGTGTAAGGGGTGAGCAGGCCCGCCATGTCCTTGATTGCGATGGTGTCGCAGCCGATCTCCGCGAGGCCCTTGGCGAGCCCGACGAAGTGCGGGACGTCGTGCACCGGGCTGGTCGTGTAGCAGATCGCGCCTTCGGCATGCTTGCCGGCAGCTTTCACCGCCTTGACCGAGACGCGCAGGTTGCGCAGGTCGTTCATGGCGTCGAACACACGGAAGACGTCGACGCCGTTGTCGGCCGACTTCTGCACGAAGGCCCGCACCACGTCGTCGGAATAGTTGCGGTAGCCCAGGAGGTTTTGCCCGCGCAGCAGCATCTGAATGCGCGTGTTGGGCAACGCTTTTCTGAGCTTGCGCAGGCGTTCCCACGGGTCCTCGCGCAGGAAGCGCACGCACGCGTCGAAGGTGGCACCGCCCCAGGCTTCCAGCGACCAGAATCCGACTTGATCGAGCTTGCCGCAGATCGGCAGCATGTCTGCGGTCCGCATACGCGTGGCGATGAGCGACTGGTGGCCGTCGCGCAGGACGAGATCGGTGATGTGTACTTTGGCCATAGTTGATTACAGTCCCTGGTGCGCGGCAATGGCGGCTGCGATGGCAGCGGCGATTACTTCCGGCGGTTTCTTTTCGGTGTACTGGATGAGCTCCGGGTGCGTTTCAACGAAACTGGTGTTGAAACGCCCGCTGCGGAACTCGGCATTCTTGAGGATTTCCTGGTAGTACGGAATCGTCGTCTTCACGCCATACACCAGCATGTCGGCGAGCGCGCGGCGGCCGCGCTCCACTGTGGATTCCCAGGTCAGGTTCCACACTGTCAGCTTGGCGCACATCGAGTCGAAGTAGGGCGGGATGACGTAATCGGTGTAGATCGCCGCATCCACCCGCACCCCGGGGCCGCCTGGCGAATAATAGCGCGTGATGCGGCCCAGGCTGGGCAGGAACTCGTTCTTCGGGTCCTCGGCGTTGACCCGGAATTCGATCGCATAGCCGCGATGCGCGATGCTTTCCTGCTTGTATTGCAGCGGCAGGCCGGAAGCAATGCGGATCTGTTCCTGCACGATGTCGACGCCGGTGATGGTCTCGGTGATCGGGTGCTCGACCTGCAGCCGGGTGTTCATTTCCATGAAGTAGAACTGGTTGTCCTGGTCGAGCAGAAACTCCACCGTGCCCGCGTTGACGTAGCCAACCGCCTTGGCGGCGCGCACCGCGAGCTTGCCGATGTATTGGCGTTGCGCCTCGGTCAATTGCGGACTCGGCGCGATTTCGATCAGCTTCTGGTTGCGCCGCTGGATCGAGCAGTCGCGCTCGAAAAGGTGGATGATGTTGCCCTGGGTGTCGCCGAGGATCTGCACTTCGATGTGCTTGGGCTGCACCACGCATTTCTCGACGAAGACCTCGGGTTTGCCGAAGGCCTTGCTGGCTTCCGACACCACGCGGTCGTAGTTTTTCAGCAGCTCTTCCTCGCTGTCGCAGCGGCGGATGCCGCGACCGCCGCCACCGTTGGTGGCCTTGAGCATGACCGGATAGCCGATCTTGTTGGCCAGCGCGCGCGCTTCTTCGACGTTTTCCAGGTTGTGGTCCGAGCCCGGCACCACCGGGATGCCGGCCGCGATCATGGCATTACGCGCCTGGATCTTGTCGCCCATGCGGCGGATCACCTCGGGCGAGGGGCCGATGAAGCGGATGCCGCGCCGCGCGCAAATGGTCGCCAGATCTGGATTCTCGGAAAGAAAGCCGTAGCCGGGATGCAACGCATCGCATCCCGACGCGGCCGCAAGGTTGACCAGCGTGTGGGCGTTCAGGTAGCCGAGGATCGGATCCTTGCCGATGTGGTAGGCCTCGTCGGCCTTCTTAACGTGCAGCGCATGGCGGTCGGCGTCGGTATAGATGGCGACCGATTTGATGCCCAGTTCGGCGCAGGCGCGCACGATGCGGACGGCGATCTCGCCCCGGTTGGCGACCAGTATTTTTTTAAGCATGGGCTCGCCCGAAGTTGGTATGGCTGGGGTTTCTTTGACAAAAAGAACGCGAAATCATATCATTGCGGGCTAATGTTTAACCGGGTGCTTCGCCATGCTTCAGTCTGTTGAAGTCGATCCATGGCGTTTTTGCAGGGATGCGCAGTCGTGGGAAATCCGGTCCGATGTGGCTGCGTTCCCGCGACTTGCCCATGAATTTACGCAAGGCACGCTGTTCTGTCGAGTCGTGGGGCGGGTGGATCAGCGTGGCAGCTTGTCGCTGCACCTGTCGGTCGGCGGCGAGGTCGGGCTGACCTGTCAGCGTTGTCTGGGTGGCATGCCGTACCTGGTCAACGTTGAGCGTACGCTGTATCTGGCGCGCAACGAAGCCGAACTCGAGCGATTGGACGCGTTGCCCGATAGTGATGCGATTCAGGCTGGCGAGAAATTGAGTCTGGTCGAATTGGTTGAGGATGAAGTGTTGTTGAGCCTGCCGCTTGCGCCCATGCATGCAGAAGGTGAATGCTCCCTACGCGGGGCGCAATAAGTTTTGGGCGCCGGTTTCGGCGCCACGATTTTTAAGGAGTAAGAAATGGCAGTCCAGCAGAACAAAAAGTCGCCGTCCAAGCGTGGCATGCACCGCTCGCACGATTTCCTGACCAACCCGCCGCTGGCCGTTGAGCCGACCACGGGTGAGGCGCATCTGCGTCACCATATCAGCCCCAACGGCTTTTATCGTGGCCGCAAAGTCGTCAAGGCCAAAGGCGAATAATCTCCTTGCGTGCCGTGCCGTGGCTGATTGCTACCGCGCGGTGCGACTGATTCAGCTAACGGCTGTATGAGAAACATCACAGTCGCCATTGATGTCATGGGGGGCGACCACGGTCCTCATGTCACGGTCCCGGCGGCGATCCGTTGTCTTGCGCGTCATCCTGACCTGAACGTGATTCTGGTTGGGCCACAGGACATCATCGCTGCCGAACTCAAGGCGCGCCGAGCCAAAACCGGCCCCCGCCTCATCGTGCGTCACGCCAGTCAGGTGGTGGCGATGGATGAGGCGCCGGCGCTGGCCCTGCGCGGCAAGAAGGATTCATCGATGCGCGTGGCCATCGATCTCGTCAAGTCCGGCGAGGCCGATGCCTGCGTGTCGGCCGGCAATACCGGCGCGCTGATGGCGACCGCGCGCTTCGTCCTGAAAACCCTTCCCGGTATCGATCGCCCCGCGATTGCCGCCGTCATGCCGACGGTCAGTGGCCATGCGCTGGTGCTCGACATGGGTGCCAACGTCGACTGCTCGGCCGAGCACCTGCTGCAGTTCGGCATCATGGGCGCGATGCTGGTCTCGGCGGTGGAACACAAGCCGAACCCTAGCGTCGGTTTGCTGAATATCGGCGAGGAAGACATCAAGGGCAACGAGATGGTGAAGCGCGCCGCCGAACTGCTGCGCGACAGCCATCTCAATTTCTACGGTAACGTCGAAGGCAACGACATCTTCAAGGGCACCACCGATGTGGTGGTGTGCGACGGATTTGTCGGCAACGTAACGCTGAAGGCCTCCGAAGGGCTCGCCAAGATGATTTCCACGACGCTGCGTGCCGAGTTCCGGCGCAACTGGCTGACCCGCATCGCCGGTTTGCTGGCCATGCCGGTGCTGAACGCCTTCAAGCGGCGGATGGACCCGCGCCGTTACAACGGTGCCACGCTCCTGGGGCTCAAAGGCGTGGTCGTGAAGAGCCATGGCTCGGCAGATCGTTTTGCCTTCGAGCATGCGATCGACACTGCCAGCGACGAGGTCCGCAATAACGTGCTGAAACGCATTACCGATCAGATCCAACTCCTGCAACGGGTAGCCGCTTGACCTATTCCCGCATTCTCGGCACCGGCAGTTATCTGCCGACGCGCATCCTCACCAACGCCGATCTCGAAAAGCTGGTCGATACGAACGATCAATGGATCGTCGAGCGCACTGGTATCCGTGAACGCCATATTGCCGCCGAGGGCGAGTTCACCAGCGACCTGGCCACCCAGGCGGCGCGTGCAGCGCTCGACGTGGCCGGGCTGGCACCGGACGATATCGACCTGCTGCTGGTCGCCACCACCACGCCCGACCTGGTGTTCCCCAGCACTGCCTGCATCGTGCAGTCGAAGCTGGGAATGACCAACGGCAAACCGGCATTCGACCTGCAGGCGGTGTGCAGCGGCTTCGTCTATGCGCTTTCGGTGGCGGATCAGTTCATCAAGACAGGCGCAGCCCGACACGTGCTGGTGATCGGGGCCGAAACGCTGTCGCGCATCACGGACTGGAACGACCGTGGCAACTGCATCCTGTGGGGCGACGGCGCCGGCGCGGTCGTGGTGGGGGCATCGACCGCGCCGGGCATCGTTGCCACCCACATCCATGCCGACGGCCGCCACAAGGAATTGCTGCGCACCACCACCGGCGCCTCGACCGGGCTGCACGAACCGGCGCTGATGCGCATGGAAGGCAATGCCGTGTTCAAGATGGCGGTCAACACGCTCGACCGCATCGTCGACGAAACGCTGAGTGCCAACGGCCTGCAGAAATCCGACATCGACTGGCTGGTGCCGCACCAAGCCAATATCCGCATCATCTCCGCCACGGCGAAAAAGCTCGGCATGAGCATGGATCACGTGGTCACCACGGTTGCCGGTCACGGCAACACCTCGGCGGCTTCGGTGCCGCTGGCGTTTGACGTGGCGGTACGCGACGGCCGCATCCAGCGCGGCCAGACCGTGCTGATGGAGGCTTTTGGCGGCGGCTTCACCTGGGGCTCGGCGCTTCTCAAGTATTGATCCAAGGAACACGTACGTGAAACTGGCATTTGTATTTCCCGGACAGGGCTCGCAATCGATCGGCATGATGCAGGGCTGGGGCGGGCGCGCCGAAGTGCGCGCTACCTTTGCCGAGGCCTCCGACGCGCTCGGGCAGGACCTGTGGGCGCTGGTCACCGACGGCCCGGCCGACTTGCTCAACCAGACGGTCAACACGCAGCCGGCGATGCTGGCAGCCGACGTCGCCGCCTGGCGCGTATGGCTGGCAGCGGGCGGCGCCACGCCGGCGCTGCTGGCCGGGCACAGCCTGGGTGAATATGCGGCGCTGGTTGCGGCCGGTGCGCTGGGCTTTGCCGATGCGATCAGGCTGGTACGTTTCCGCGCCGAGGCGATGCAGGCTGCGGTTCCCGAGGGGGTTGGCGCCATGGCGGCAATCCTGGGCCTGGACGACGATGCCGTGCGTGCGGTCTGCGCCGAGGCGGCAGCCGGCGAAGTGGTCGAGGCGGTGAATCTCAACTCGCCTGGCCAGGTGGTGATCGCAGGCAACAAGGCTGCGGTCGAGCGCGCCATGGCGCTGGCGAAAGAGCAGGGGGCCAAGCGCGCTTTGCCGCTGCCGGTTTCCGTGCCATCGCATTCCTCGCTGATGCTGCCTGCCGCCGAGAAACTGCTGTTACATCTGCAGGCCGTGGCGATCGCCGCGCCTGCAATTCCGGTCCTGCACAACACCGACGTGCAGAGCCATGCCGATGCGGATTCGATCCGTGCGGCGCTGGCGAAGCAGTTGCATACCCCGGTGCGCTGGGTCGAGACCGTGCAGGCCCTGAAGGCCGCCGGTATCGAACGTGTGATCGAGTGTGGCCCCGGCAAGGTGCTGGCGGGCCTCAACAAGCGTATCGACGATAGCCTGCCGGCCGTGGCGCTGGTGGATGAAGCCAGCCTGCAGGCTGCGCTGACCCAATAAGGAGACGACATGTTGCAGGGACAAATCGCGCTGGTGACCGGCGCCAGCCGGGGAATTGGTCAGGCGATCGCGCTGGCGCTCGGCAATGCGGGGGCCACCGTGGTGGGCACAGCGACCAGCGACAAGGGCGCGCAGGCAATCAGCGACTATCTCGCCGCGGCCAACATCAAAGGCAGCGGGATGAAACTCAACGTCACCGACGCGGCTGAGGTCGACGCCATCATCGCAGCGATCAGCGCGCAGTTCGGCGACATCGGCATCCTGGTGAACAATGCCGGCATCACCCGCGACAACCTGCTGATGCGGATGAAGGACGAGGAGTGGGACGACATCCTGGCGACCAACCTCACCTCCGTGTTCCGCCTGTCACGCGCGGTGTTGCGCGCGATGATGAAGGCCCGCAGCGGCCGCATCATTTCTATCGCCTCGGTGGTGGGAGCGATGGGCAACGCCGGGCAGACCAATTACAGCGCGGCCAAGGCCGGCATCATGGGCTTCACCAAGTCGCTGGCGCGGGAAGTCGGCAGCCGCAATATCACGGTCAACTGCGTTGCGCCGGGCTTCATCGACACCGATATGACACGCGCACTGCCGGACGCGCAGCGCCAGGCGCTGCTTGCCCATATCCCGCTGGGCCGGCTGGGGGCCGCGGAGGACATCGCACAGGCCGTCGCCTTCCTGGCGTCGCCCGCGGCAGGCTATATATCGGGCACTACCCTGCACGTCAACGGCGGCATGTACATGGCGTGACCGCCACCGAAAGTTTGGTAAAATCGTCCGGCTTCAATTTTGTTGAAGCCTTATTTCAAGAGAGGATCAGTAATGGATAACGTACAGCGTGTAATTAAAGTCGTCGCCGAGCAATTGGGCGTCAACGAGGCGGACATCAAGAATGAGTCCTCCTTCGTCGGCGACCTGGGCGCTGACTCGCTCGACACGGTTGAGCTGGTGATGGCGCTGGAAGAAGAGTTCGGTTGTGAAATCCCCGACGAAGACGCGGAAAAGATCACCACCGTCCAGCAGGCGATTGACTACGTCAACAGCCACTCGAACTGATCGTTCCCTCCGCTGTTGAGCGATCCGATCATGTGTGAAGCTGCGAGTGCTTGTTCCCCTCGGGCTTGGTGGTTTGCCGGATCGCTCAATAGCGCGCTTTTTTCAATGTTCAATGACTTGGCACAGCGCGCGCATCGTGGCGGCAGGGTTCATGCCGCTGTCGCTGCATCCCCTAACGTGCCGAATCAATAAAAAGGACTGACTTTTGTCCAAGCGTCGCGTTGTCGTGACCGGCCTGGGAATCATCTCCCCGGTCGGCAATACCATCCCGGAAGCCTGGGACAATCTGGTTGCCGGTCGCACCGGGATTGCCCGGATTACCCGTTTCGATCCTTCGCCCTTCGCCTCCCACATGGCTGGCGAAGTGAAGGCTTTTGACGTCGGGCAATACCTCAATCCCAAAGAGGCGCGCCGCATGGACGTGTTCATCCAGTTCGGCATGGCCGCCGGCATTCAGGCGATCCGCGATTCGGGTATCGAAGTCACCGAAGCCAATGCCGAGCGCATCGGCATCAACATCGGCTCCGGAATCGGCGGTTTGCCGCTGATCGAGGAGACACATTCTCTGCTGATGGAATCCGGCCCGCGGAAGATTTCTCCCTTCTTCATTCCGGGATCTATCATCAACATGATTTCCGGCAACCTTTCGATCCTGTACGGGATGAAAGGGCCCAACCTGGGGGTCGTCACCGCCTGCACAACGGGTCTGCATGCCGTCGGCCTGTCGGCCCGCATGATCGAGCATGGCGACGCCGACGTAATGGTGGCCGGCGGTGCCGAATGTGCCACGTCGCCACTCGGCGTAGGCGGCTTTTCCGCTGCACGCGCGCTGTCCACCCGCAACGACGACCCGGCCACCGCGAGCCGTCCGTGGGACAAGGATCGCGACGGTTTCGTGCTGGGCGAGGGCGCCGGCGTGCTGGTGCTCGAGGAGTACGAGCACGCCAAGGCACGCGGCGCGAAGATCTATGCCGAGGTCGTGGGCTTCGGCATGAGCGGCGACGCCTATCATATGACGGCACCGAGCACGGACGGCCCCAAACGCGCGATGCTGAACGCGATGCGCGATGCCGGCGTGAATCCCGACCAGATCAACTACATCAACGCACACGGTACCTCGACGCCGCTGGGCGACAAGAACGAAACCGACGCGATCAAGCTTGCCTTGGGCGACGCGGCCTACAAGACGGTGGTCAATTCGACCAAGTCGATGACGGGCCATTTGCTGGGCGGTGCCGGCGGCGTGGAATCGGTGTTCACCGTACTGGCGGTGCACCATCAGCTGTCGCCGCCGACCATCAACATCTTCTCGCAAGACCCGGAATGCGATCTCGATTACTGCGCCAACACCGCGCGCGATCTGAAGATCGATTTTGCGCTCAAGAACAACTTCGGATTCGGCGGCACCAACGGTTCGCTGGTTTTCAAGCGCGTTTGACCTCGTGGGGGATCGCCCCATCGCAACAACTCAATCACCCTGCACACCCGAGATCCGGGAATGGCCGCAGCGGCCCGACCTGGTCGGGTTGCAGGCATCCGATCCGCAGCGCTACCCGGGCCTGTTCATCAGCAGCGGTGACAACGGCTGGGATGTGCTGTTTGCCTTCCCGCAGGACGTCACGCGGATTAGCGCCGTTGACGGCGTGGGCGGACTGCAGTCGCATCCCGCGATGCAAGCGCATCCGGTCCCGTCGCCACAATCCGATCACCAGCTGCCGTTTACCGGTGGCTGGCTATGTGCGTTTGCCTATGAGCTGGGCGGGCTGTTCGAGCCCACGGCGGGGCTGGCCGAGGATGCCGATTACCCCCTCGCCTGGCTGACGCGCATCCCGGCTGCGATCCTATACAACCGAGACAAGGAGCGTTGCGTGCTGGTGGCAGAAGCCGGCCGGACTGAGCTGATAGATGCCATGACGGACGACCTGGCACAGGCGCAGCCCGCAGTCCCGGCTTTGCCGGCGCCCGCTGCCCTGCACGAAGACGACCCCGCTGCATTCCTCTCGGGTGTCGCGCGTATCCAGGATTACATTCGCGCGGGCGACGTGTTCCAGGTCAACCTGTCGCGCGGCTGGCGCGCAGAGTTCACGGAAAAGGTCGAGCCAGCCGCGCTGCTGGCGCAGTTGATGCGGAAGAATCCCGCCCCCTTCTCCGCCCTGTTGCAAATGGACGACTCGGCCATCGTGAGTTCGTCGCCCGAACGCCTCGCGCGGCTGGGCCGCGACGGCATCCTGGAAACCCGGCCGATTGCCGGTACCCATCGCCGCAGCGAAGACGCGGAGGAAGACGCCGCCCTGCGCGCGCGTCTGCAGGCGCATCCCAAGGAACGTGCCGAACATGTCATGCTCGTCGACCTCGAACGCAACGACCTGGGCCGCGTGTGCGAGCCCGGCAGCGTGAAGGTGGCGGCCTTGATGGAAATCGCCAGCTACCGCCACGTGCATCACATCGAATCAACCGTGTGCGGACGACTGCGCCAGGACATGAGCGTGTTCGACGCCTTGCGCGCCGTGTTTCCGGGCGGCACCATCACCGGTTGTCCCAAGGTGCGCACCATGCAGATCATTCGCGAGCTGGAGCAGGTGCCGCGCCGCAGCTATACCGGCAGCGTTGGCTATATCAACCGCGATGGCAGCTTCGATTTCAACATCCTGATCCGCAGCTTCCTGCTGCGCGGGCAGACTGTGAGCTTCCGCGCAGGAGCGGGCATCGTGGCCGATTCGGTCGCCGCGCGCGAACTCGACGAAACCCGTGCCAAGGCGCGCGGTCTCGTGCGTGCGTTGGCGGTCATATGATTCTCGTCAACGGTCATCCGGCAGGGACGGTGGACGCGATGGATCGCGGGCTGGCCTATGGCGACGGCGTGTTCCGCACCCTGCGCACGCAGGAAGGCCAGCCGCTCTGGTGGCACGATCATTACGCCAAGCTCGTCGCCGATTGCGCGGCGCTGATGCTGGCATGCCCCGACGAAGCTGCGCTACATGAGGAGATCTGCCGTGTGGCAGGGACCGGGCAGGGGGTCGTCAAGATCATGCTCACGCGCGGTGCCGGCGCGCGCGGCTATGCGCCGCCGCAGGATCAAGCTGGCACTCGGATCGTTCTGTCCGCGCCGCTCCCTGCTTATGCGCAGGCCGGGGCAGCGGACGCGGTCGCGGTGCGTTGGTGCACCCTGCGTCTGGCACGGCAGCCCCGGCTGGCCGGGATCAAGCATTTGAATCGGCTGGAGAACGTTTTGGCGCGCGCCGAGTGGAACGACCCGGCGATCTTCGAGGGGCTGTTGCGCGACGACCTCGGGGCAGTGATCGGGGGGGTGATGAGCAATCTGCTGATTATCAAGGATGGCGAGCTGTTCACCCCGGATCTGAGCGAGTGCGGTGTGGCGGGCGTCGCCAGAACACGCCTGCTGCGTGCCGCGCCACGACTGGGCATCCCGGCCCATATCGGCCGCCTGCTGCCAGCGGCTATACTCGCTGCCGATGAAGTGATGGTCTGCAACAGTGTCATGGGCGTGCGCCGCGTGGCCAGGCTGGATGACGTGATATGGCCGCCTGCAGGTTGGGCAACACCTTTGAATGACGCCTTGTATGAAGACGTGGATTAAACGATTGATCACGCTGGCCGGCCTGGCTGCGCTTGCGGGCGCAGGCGGCCTGGCCTGGTATGGCACGCGGCCTTTGCAGATCGAACCGCTGCCGAAGATCATCAATGTGGTTCCCGGCACGAATTTGCGGGGCCTGAGCACGATGCTCGAGCGCGAGGGCGTGATCGGCAACGCCCGCGCGTTCTGGCTGCTCGGGCGCGTGCTGGGCAAGGGCGGGACGCTCAAGGTGGGGGTGTACATACTCGACAGGCCGGTCACGCCACTGCAGCTGTACGGCAAGATCCAGCGCGGCGAGGTCTCGCAGGCGATCGTGCAGTTCATTGAAGGCTGGAACTGGCACGAGGTGCGCGCCGAGCTTGCCGCCCAACCGCTGCTGAAGAACGACAGCGCCGGCATGAGCGATGCCGAAATCCTGCGGGCGATTGGCGCGGAGGAGAGCCACATTGAGGGACTGCTGTTTCCCGATACCTATTTTTATGCCCCGCAGACCTCCGACCTCAGCGTGCTGCGTCGCGCTTATCGTCGGCAACACGAAAAACTCATGGCCGCCTGGGCAACCCGTGCGCCCGGACTGCCCTACCGCACGCCATACGAGGCGCTGATCATGGCGTCGATCGTGGAGAAGGAAACCGGCGCGGCGTCCGAGCGCCCGCAGATTGCCGGGGTGTTCCTGAACCGGCTCAGGTTGGGTATGCGCCTGCAAACCGATCCCACCGTGATCTATGGGCTGGGCGACCGCTTCGATGGCAACCTGCGCAAGGCCGACCTGCAGCACGACACCCCGTACAATACCTATACGCGTGCCGGTTTGCCGCCGACGCCGATCGCCATGCCCAGCGAGGCAGCCATCCATGCTGCACTCAACCCGGCCAAGACGCCCGCACTGTATTTCGTCGCGCGCGGTGACGGTACCCATGTCTTTTCCAGCAACCTCGAGGCGCACAACCGCGCGGTGAACCGCTACCAACGCTATAAACGATGATCCCCGGCAAATTTATCACCCTCGAAGGCGTCGATGGCGCGGGCAAAAGCACCCATCTGGGTTTCGTTGCCGACTGGCTGCGCCAGCGGGGCAGGGAGGTCATCGTCACCCGTGAACCTGGCGGCACGCCACTCGGTGAAACCCTGCGCGAACTGCTGCTGCATCGCGAGATGGATGCCGACACCGAACTGCTGCTGATGTTTGCGGCGCGGCAGGCGCACCTGGCCGAACTCATCCTGCCTGCGCTCGCGCGCGGCGCGTGGGTGGTGTCCGACCGCTTCACCGATGCCAGCTATGCCTACCAGTGCGGCGGGCGCGGCATCGCAGTGGACCGCATCGCCACCCTCGAAGCCTGGGTGCAGCGCGGCTTTGCGCCCGATCTCACCCTGCTGTTCGACGTGCCGCCTGATGTGGCGGAAGCGCGCCGCTCGGCCGCGCGCACCGCCGACCGCTTCGAGCGCGAGGCCGACAGCTTCTTCAGCCGCGTGCGCAACGTCTATCTCGAGCGGGCGCGCGACGAGCCCGCACGCATTCGCGTGCTGGATGCGCGCCGCAGCATTGCCGAACTGCAGACCGAGATCGGCGAATTGCTGGAAAGGTTGGCGTGAGCGCCCCATATCCCTGGCTGGAGGCCCCGTGGCAGCACCTGCTGGCGACTCGGGCGCGCCCGGCGCAGGCCCTGCTGCTGGCGGGGCCGCGCGGGGTGGGGAAGGGCGCGCTGGCACGGGCGTGGGCGCAAGCGCTGCTGTGTGAGGCGCCTTATCCCGACGGCGCGGCCTGTGGCCAGTGCCCTGCCTGCCACTGGTTCGAGACGGACACGCATCCGGATTTCCGGCTGCTGACGCTGCAGGAGAAGACCGGCAAGGAGGGCGAAACCCGCATGGCCACCGCGATCGAGGTCGAGCAGGCGCGCGATGCGGTCGATTTCGTCCAGCTTTCCACCTACCGGGCGGGGTTCCGGGTGGTACTGGTCGATCCGGCGGACAGCCTCAATCTGGCGGCGGCCAACGCGCTGTTAAAGGTGCTGGAGGAACCGCCGTTAAATACGGTGTTCGTGCTGGTATCGGATCAGCCGCGCCGCCTGCTGCCGACCATACGCAGCCGCTGCACCCGGGTCGATATCGGCCTGCCGCCTGTCGATCAGGCGGCGCACTGGCTGACCGGGCAGGGCGTGGACGACGTGATGAACCTGCTGGCGCTTTCCGGCGGCACACCGCTCGACGCGCAGCGCTGGGCCGACGGGGCCGAACTTGAAGAACGCCGCGGCGTGCTGGAAGGATTGGCGCAGCCTGGCAAGCTTGACCCGGTGACGATGGGCGAACGCTGGAAAACGGTCGGTCCGCAGACCTGGCACAACGTGGCGTACAAGTGGCTGGGAGATTTGCTGGCAGTCAAATTGCGGGGCAACGTGCAGTTCAACCGCGATTTTGCCGAGGTGCTGGCGCAGTTGGGCGGCAAGGCCGATCTGGCCAGGCTGCTGGCCCTCGCCAGGACGCAGGCGAACGAAGGCCGGACGCTGGCCCACCCGCTGAACCGGGCGTTGCAGCTGGAGGCCTGGCTGATCCAGTACCGGCACGTGTTTGATTGAGAGAAACGACCATGAATGCAGCAGTCAACGATGTCGCAGGACAAGTGCGCCCCGGCGTGCTGTCCCTGTCGATCAAGGAAAAATCCGCGCTTTTTGCCGCCTACATGCCCTTCATCAAGGGCGGCGGGCTGTTCATCCCCACCAACAAGCAGTACAAGATGGGCGAGGAGGTGTTCATGCTGCTGACGCTGATGGACGACCCAGCCAAGCTGCCGGTATCCGGCAAGGTGGTGTGGGTGACGCCCGTGGGCGCACACGGCAGCCGCACTCAAGGCGTGGGCGTGCAGTTCGCCTTCAACGAAAGCGGCAAGGCGGCGCAAAACAAGATTGAAGGTTTGCTCGGCGGTTCGTTAAAATCGGTGCGTCCCACTCATACCATGTAGCGCCGCCCTGCGGTGCGCCGACACCGCATGTACATCGATTCCCACTGCCACATCAATTTCCCCGACCTCTCCGGCAAGCTGCCTGAGGTCTTCGGCCTGATGGCGGCCAACCAGGTGAGCCACGCGTTATGCATCAGCGTGGAACTGGAAAAATTCCCTGAAATCCGTGCGCTGGCCGAAGCGCATCCGAATGTTTATGCGTCCGTCGGGGTGCACCCGGACCACGAGGACTGCACCGAGCCGTCGGTGGAGGAACTGGTCGCGCTGGCCGACCACCCCAAGGTGGTGGCGATCGGCGAAACCGGGCTCGATTATTTCCGCCTGACCGGGGACCTCGAATGGCAGCGCGAGCGTTTCCGCACCCACATCCGCGCCGCGCGCGCCTGCCGCAAGCCTTTGGTGATCCACACCCGCTCCGCTGCCGACGACACGCTGCGCATCATGCGCGAGGAACAGGCGGGCGAGGCGGGCGGGGTGATGCACTGCTTCACCGAAAGCCTGGCGGTGGCCGAAGCCGCCATCGACCAGGGCTTCTACATCTCCTTTTCCGGCATCGTCACCTTCAAGAACGCCGCCGCCCTGCGTGAGGTGGCCGCCGCCATTCCGCTGGAGCGCATGCTGATCGAGACCGATTCGCCCTATCTGGCGCCGGTGCCGCACCGCGGCCAGACCAACCAGCCGGGCTTCGTGAAGCATGTCGCGGAAGAGATCGCGCGGGTGCGCGGCCTCTCCGCCGAAGCGGTGGGCGAGGCGACCTCGCAGAATTTCTTCCGCCTGTTTGCCGCTGCCCGGCCGAACTGAAACGGCGTGCCGCCAGGCTTACTGGCTGAAGAAGGACTTCACCTTGTCCATGAAGGATTGTGCGCGCGGGTTGTTGTTGCGTCCCGGGCTCAAGGCGTCGAACTCGCGCAGCAGTTCGCGCTGACGTTCGGACAGGTTCACCGGCGTTTCCACCAGCATGTGGCACATGAGGTCACCCGGCGCGTGGCTGCGCACGCCCTTGATGCCCTTGCCGCGCAGGCGGAACACCTTGCCGGACTGCGTTTCCGGAGGGATCTTGATCTTGGCATGACCGTCGAGCGTGGGAATTTCGACCTCGCCGCCAAGCGCCGCGGTGGCGAAGCTGATCGGCATTTCGCAATGCAGGTCATCGCCGTCGCGCTTGAACACCGGGTGTTCCTTGAGATGGATCACCACATAGAGGTCGCCCGGCGGACCGCCGTTGACGCCGGCCTCGCCTTCTCCGGCAAGGCGGATACGGTCGCCGCTGTCGACGCCGGCGGGAATCTTGACCGACAGCGTCTTGTGCTTCTTGACGCGGCCTTCGCCATGGCAGCTGGGGCAGGGATCGGCCACCATCTTGCCGGTGCCGCCGCAGCGCGGACAGGTCTGCTGCACCGAGAAGAAACCCTGCTGGATGCGGACCTGGCCGTGGCCGCCGCAGGTGCTGCAGGTGGTCGGTGTGGTGCCGGGCTTGGCGCCGCTGCCGTGACAGGTGCCGCATTCTTCCAGGGTGGGAATGCGGATCTTGGTCTCGGTGCCGTGCGCGCCTTCTTCCAGTTCGATTTCAAGGTTGTAGCGCAGGTCGGCGCCGCGGTACACGCGGTCGCGGCGGCTGCCGCCGCCACCGCCGAAAATGTCGCCGAAGATGTCCGAGAAAGCGTCGGAAAAGCCGCCACCGCCGAAACCGCCGCCCATGCCGGCCTGCTGGTCGACCCCGGCATGGCCGAACTGGTCGTAGGCAGCACGCTTGTCCGAGTCGGACAGGATTTCGTATGCCTGCTTGGCTTCCTTGAACTTCTCCTCCGCGCCCTTGTCGTCCGGGTTGCGGTCAGGATGGTGCTTCATGGCCAGCTTACGGTAGGCCTTCTTGATTTCTTCGTCCGAGGCGTTCTTGGCAACGCCGAGGACTTCGTAATAGTCGCGTTTTGACATGTTGGGCGCAGTGAACGGTTAACAGTGAGCGGAAAGGCAAAAGGCGGCGAACGGCTTTGCCGCTCACCGCCCACTGTTTGCCGTTATTACTTGTCCTTTACCTCTTCAAACTCGGCATCGACCACGTTGTCGTCTGCAGCGTGGCTGCCAGCGCCGGCGCCGGCTTCCGCGCCCGGCTGCGCCCCGCCTTTGGCCTGTTCGGCCTGATACATCTGCTCGGCGAGCTTGTGGCTGGCGGTAGCGAGCGCGTTGGTCTTGGCCTCGATGGTGTCCTTGTCGCCTTCGCGCACGGCGTCCTCGGCTTCCTTCAGGGCAGCTTCGATCGCGGCCTTTTCGTCAGCCGAAACCTTGTCGCCGTATTCGGTCAGCGATTTTTTCACCGAGTGGATCATCGCGTCCGCCGCGTTGCGTGCCGTTGCCAGTTCGAAGGCCTTGTGGTCCTCGGCGGCGTTGGCTTCGGCGTCCTTCACCATCTGCTGGATCTCGGCTTCGGTCAGACCGGAGCTTGCCTGGATCTTGATCTTGTTTTCCTTGCCGGTGGCCTTGTCCTTGGCCGACACGTGCAGGATGCCGTTGGCGTCGATGTCGAAGGTGACCTCGATCTGAGGCATGCCGCGCGGCGCCGGCGGGATGTCGGACAGGTTGAACTGGCCCAGGCTCTTGTTGCCCGCAGCCATTTCGCGCTCGCCCTGCAGCACGTGCACGGTCACCGCGCTCTGGTTGTCGTCGGCGGTGGAGAACACCTGGCTCGCCTTCGTTGGGATCGTGGTGTTCTTCGGGATCAGCTTGGTCATCACGCCGCCCAGGGTTTCGATGCCCAGGCTCAAGGGCGTCACGTCGAGCAGCAGCACGTCCTTCACCTCGCCCTGCAGCACGCCGCCCTGGATCGCCGCACCGACCGCCACGGCTTCGTCCGGGTTGACGTCACGGCGCGGCTCCTTGCCGAAGAAGTCCTTTACCGCATCCATCACCTTGGGCATGCGGGTCTGGCCGCCGACCAGGATGACGTCGTCAATCTGCGAAGTAGTGAGGCCGGCATCCTTCAGCGCCAGCTTGCATGGCTCGATGGTGCGCTTGATCAGGTCCTCGACCAGGCTCTCGAACTTGGCGCGGGTGATCTTCACCGCCAGGTGCTTGGGTCCGGAGGCGTCTGCCGTGATGTAGGGCAGGTTGACTTCGGTCTGCTGGCCCGAGGACAGCTCGATCTTGGCCTTTTCGGCGGCTTCCTTCAGGCGCTGCAGCGCGAGCACGTCCTTCTTCAGGTCGACGCCCTGTTCCTTCTTGAATTCCTCGGCGATGTAGTCGATCAGGCGCTGGTCGAAGTCCTCGCCGCCGAGGAAGGTGTCGCCGTTGGTCGACAGCACCTCGAACTGGTGCTCGCCATCCATCTCGGCAATCTCGATGATGGAGATGTCGAAGGTGCCGCCGCCCAGGTCATACACTGCGATCTTGCGGTCGCCTTCCTTCTTGTCCATGCCGAAGGCCAGTGCGGCTGCGGTCGGCTCATTGATGATGCGCTTGACCTCGAGGCCGGCGATGCGGCCGGCGTCCTTGGTGGCCTGGC
>JBLMYH010000287.1:0-3137 GCA_050258175.1 Hyphomicrobiaceae bacterium | reverse complement strand
GGTCATCAACGCGCAGTCCAAGGCCGCGATGAAGGAATGTCTGGACAACATCCAGAACGGCAACTACGCCAAGCAGTTCATCCTCGAAGGCCGTACCAACTACCCCGAGATGACCGCCCGTCGCCGCCTGAACGCCGAGCATCAGATTGAAGTTGTCGGCGCCAAGCTGCGCGCGATGATGCCCTGGATCAGCAAGAACAAGCTGGTCGATCAATCGAAGAACTGATACGCGCGTACCAGGCCAGGGGGTGAGGCGTGAGGGCTGATATTGGCCAACGCGCCTCACCCCTTTCTCCTCCCGCCTCACCCAATCTATTTATGACACATCCCCTCATCGCCCGTGAAGGCTGGCTGGTTTTGCTGGCCGCGTTCGCGGCCGCACTGATTGCGACCTGGCTGATCGGCTACTGGTCGATTCCATTCTGGATCTGGGCGGTTTTTGCGCTGCAGTTCTTCCGTGATCCGGCGCGCGTGCCGCCGGCCGACGCCGATGCGGTGATCTCGCCTGCGGATGGCCGCATCGTTTCGGTGGAAACGGTACGCGATCCCTATCTGGAGCGCGAGGCGCTGAAGATCAGCGTGTTCATGAACGTGTTCAACGTGCACTCCAACAAGAGTCCGGTCGACGGCGAGGTCAAGGGCCGCTGGTATACGCCCGGCAGCTTCGTCAATGCCGACCTCGACAAGGCGTCCACCGAAAACGAACGCAACGCCCTGTGGATCCAGACCGAGCGAGGCGACGTCACTTCGGTGCAGATCGCCGGTCTGATCGCGAGGCGCATCCTGTGCTACGTCCGCACCGGCGACAATCTGGCGCGCGGCCAGCGCTACGGCTTCATCCGTTTCGGTTCGCGGGTCGATGTCTATTTGCCGAAGACGGCGCGCCCCGAAGTCTCGATCGGGCAAAAAGTCACGGGCGGGCGTACCATACTGGCTCGCTGGTAATCGCTGCCCCCTATGCTCGACTTCCATCACCGCAAGAACGAACCGCAGCGTCCGCGGATGCGTGACCGCGGCATTTATCTGCTGCCGAATCTGTTTACTACCGGTGCGCTGTTCGCCGGCTTCTTCGCCATTGTGCAGGCGATGAACGGCCGCTTCGAACTCTCGGCGGTGGCCATCTTCATCGCCATGGTGCTCGACGGCCTCGACGGCCGCGTCGCCCGCATGACGCACACGCAGAGTGCCTTCGGCGCCGAATACGACAGCCTCTCTGACATGGTGTCGTTCGGTGTGGCCCCGGCGCTGGTGATCTACGAATTCGCCCTGCAGGGCATGGGAAAATTCGGCTGGATCGCTGCCTTCGTCTATTGCTCGGGCGCGGCGCTCCGGCTGGCGCGTTTCAATACCCAGATCGACGCCGTCACCGACAAGCGTTTCTTCCAGGGGCTACCCAGTCCTTCGGCCGCGGCCCTGGTGGCGGGTTTCGTCTGGGTGATGGTCGAGTATGGCGTCGCGGGGCATGACGTGCGCTGGCTGGCAGCGGCGATTGCGCTGTTCGGCGGACTTACCATGGTCAGCAACTTCCGCTACTACAGCGGCAAGGAAATCAATCTCAGGAGGAGCGTGCCGTTCTTCGTCATCCTGCTGATCGTGCTGGCCTTCATCCTCGTGTCAACCAGCCCGCCCGAAGTGTTGTTCGGCGTGTTCCTGCTGTATGGGCTGTCGGGCTATATCGATGCCCTGTTGTTGCGCATGCGCCGCAAAAAATCGGCTGAGATGGCTGCCCCCTTGCCGGGCGGCGAAAAATAGATAGAATTTGGACCATGTCTAACCAGTCGCACCCGTCCTATCTCCTCTGCCTGTCGAGCGTCCTGTTCGGCAGCCTGCTGCTGCGCATCGCGCGCACATACTAATCCCCCTCCCCCCGCAGTACCCCGCGCCGCCTGCTTCACGCGGCAACCCCTTATAATGCGTCGGCCCGAGACGACATTGAAATCGGCCACGACCCTCCATGGAGCCTGCCATGAAAGACCGTTTGTTTATTTTCGACACCACCTTGCGCGACGGCGAGCAAAGCCCCGGCGCCTCGATGACCAAGGACGAGAAGGTGCGCATTGCGCGGCAGCTGGAAAAGCTCGGCGTCGATGTGATCGAGGCGGGGTTCGCCGCCGCCAGCCCGGGTGATGCCGAGGCGATCCGCACGATCGCCGAAACAATCCAGAACTCGACCATCTGTTCGCTGGCGCGTGCCAACGAGCGCGATATTCACGCGGCGGGCGACGCGATCAAGCCGGCGAAGTCGGGGCGCATCCACACCTTTATCGCCACCAGCCCCATCCACATGGAAAAGAAGCTGCGCATGCAGCCGGACCAGGTGGTCGAGGCGGCGGTCAAGGCGGTCCGGCTCGCGCTCGAATACACCGACGACGTCGAGTTCTCCGCCGAGGACGCGGTGCGCTCCGACATGGATTTCCTCGTCCGCATCTTCGACGAGGTCATCAGGGCCGGCGCCACGACCATCAACGTCCCCGACACCGTCGGCTACAGCATCCCGGCCCTGTGGGGCGAGCGCATGAAGCAGCTGATCGAGCGCGTGCCCGGCGCGGACAAGGTCATCTGGTCGACCCACTGCCACAACGATCTCGGCATGGCGGTCGCCAACTCGCTCGCCGCGGTGATGAACGGCGCGCGCCAGGTCGAGTGCACCATCAACGGCCTCGGCGAGCGCGCCGGCAACGCCTCGCTGGAAGAGGTCGTGATGGCGGTGCGCACCCGCAAGGACGTGTTCCACTGCGACACGCGCATCGATGCCACGCAGATCGTGCCGGCATCCAAGCTCGTCTCGACCATCACCGGCTACCCGGTGCAGCCGAACAAGGCCATCGTCGGCGCCAATGCCTTCGCGCATGAATCCGGCATTCACCAGGACGGCGTCCTCAAGCACCGCGAGACCTACGAAATCATGCGGGCCGAGGACGTGGGCTGGAATGCCAACCGCCTCACCCTCGGCAAGCTGTCCGGCCGCAATGCGTTCAAGACCAAGCTCGCCGAACTGGGCATCGTGCTCGACAGCGAGGAAGCGCTTAACGCCGCGTTCGCCCGCTTCAAGGATCTCGCCGACAAGAAGCGCGAGATCTTCGACGAGGACCTGCAGGCGCTGGTCTCCGACGAGGGCTATGCCGCCGAACATGAAC
>JBLMYH010000286.1:0-2551 GCA_050258175.1 Hyphomicrobiaceae bacterium | reverse complement strand
GGCCGACAGGGCGAATTCGATCAAGTCGTCGATCGTCAATCGCATGTCGGTCTTGTCCAGGTCAGACATGCCACCGAGCAACTGGAACGACTTGATCACCGAGAGCGCATGGCGGCGCAGCGCAAACGGATCCTTGTCACCTGTCGGCTTGAGGCCGATGCCCCAGATGCCCACCAGCGTCTCCATTCTGTCGGCGATCTGCAACACTTCGCTGACAAGATTGGAGACATCCTCGGTCTCGTCACGGCGCACCAGATACTGGTCTGAGATTGCCTGGGCGACAGTCTCGTCCTCGCCATCGTGGCGCGCGTAATAACCGCCCATGATGCCCTGCAATTCGGGGAATTCCCCGACCATGTCGGTCAGCAGATCGGCCTTCGCGAGCAGCGCCGCGCGGTCTGCCAATTCGACATCCGCCCCCACCTTTCCGGCCACCCAGCGGGCAATGGCCCGGACCCGCTCGACACGCTCGCCTTGGCTGCCCAGCCTGTTGTGGTACACCACCTTCGCCAGCCCCGGGACACGCTCGGCAAGCGTCTTCTTCTGATCCTGGTCGAAGAAGAACTTGGCATCCGCCAACCGCGGACGCACCACGCGCTCGTTGCCACGGATAACGGCGGATGCATCGGCAGGCGAGATGTTGGAAACGATGAGGAACTGGTTGGTCAGCTTGCCCGCCGCATCCAGCAGCGGGAAATATTTCTGGTTCGCCTTCATGGTCAGGATCAGGCATTCCGGAGGGACTTCGAGGAAGGCCTCCTCGAACTTGCCGACCAGCACATTGGGGCGCTCGACCAGCGCGGTGACTTCGTCCAGCAGGGCATCGTCTTCAACCGGCCGCAGACCCAGCGGCGCGGCAGCGGCCTGCACCTGGCGGGCGATTTCGGCACGCCGCTCGGCGAAGCTCGCGATCACGGCGCCCTCTTCCGCCATCTGCTGGCCATAGCTGTCGGCATTGGCGAGCGCAACCGGGCTGACACTCGCCTCGAACCGGTGGCCCTGCGTCATGCGGCCGGCCTCCAGGCCCAGCACCGAAATTGGCACGATGTCGGCGCCGTGCAGCGCCACCAGCCCATGTACCGGGCGCACGAAGTTGACCGTGCTCCAGCCGTCTTCCAGCTGGTAGGTCATCACCTTGGGGATGGGCAGCTTCACCATCGCCGCTTCGAGCGCGCGCTGCAAGCCGTCGGCCAGCGTGGTGCCCGGCGCGATGCTGTCGTGGAACAGCGCCTCGTTCTTGCCGTCCGCTGCGCGACGCAACTGGGCGACCGCCGATTCATCGGCCCCCAGCGCGGCCAAGCGCTTCAGCAGCGCTGGCGTGGCCTTGCCGTCCGCATCGAGGCCGACGCCAACCGGCATCAGCTTGGTCGAAACCGGCTTGTCGGCGGCACGCCCCAGCACGCCCCCGACGTGTGCGCCGAGGCGACGCGGCGAAGCGAAATTCGTCACCGCTGCGCCCGCCTCCGCCAACCCCTGTGCCACCAGGCTTTCGACGAGGGCGGCAGCAAAGGCTTCGCCCAGCTTCTTCAGTGCCTTGGGCGGCAGCTCCTCGACGAAGAGTTCAACAAGTAAATTCCGAGCGCTCATGCTGCCGCCTTTTTTTCGAGTTGTGCGGTGACTTCATTCGCCCAGTCGCGGGGCGCCATCGGGAAGCCCAGCCGCGCCCGGCTGTCGAGATAGCTCCGCGCCACCGCCCGCGCCAGGTTGCGAATGCGGCCGATGTAGGCGGCACGCTCGGTCACCGAGATTGCGCCGCGCGCGTCAAGCAGGTTGAAGGTGTGCGCGGCCTTCAGCACCTGTTCGTACGCCGGCAGCGCGAGTTGCGCGGCCATCAGTTCCTGCGCCTTCTTTTCGTGCGCGGCGAACGCGGTGAGCAGGAAATCGACATCGCTGTGCTCGAAATTGTAGGTCGACTGCTCGACTTCGTTCTGGTGGTAGACGTCGCGATAGGTCAGTCCCTCGGTCCAGACGAGGTCGTAGACGCTTTCGACGCCCTGCAGATACATGGCGAGGCGCTCAAGACCGTAGGTGATCTCGCCGGTGATCGGCTTGCAGTCGATGCCGCCGACCTGCTGGAAGTAGGTGAACTGGGTGACTTCCATGCCATTCAGCCACACCTCCCAGCCCAGCCCCCAGGCCCCGAGCGTGGGGTTTTCCCAGTCATCCTCGACGAAACGCACGTCGTTCTTTTTCAGGTCAAACCCCAGCGCCTCGAGCGAGCCGAGATACAGCTCCAGAATGTCGGCGGGCGCGGGCTTCAGCACCACCTGGAACTGGTAGTAGTGTTGCAGGCGGTTGGGGTTATCGCCGTAGCGCCCATCCTTGGGGCGGCGGCTCGGCTGCACATAGGCGGCCTTCCATGGCTCGGGACCGAGCGCGCGCAGGAAGGTCGCGGTATGCGAGGTGCCGGCGCCGACCTCCATGTCGTAGGGCTGCAGGAGTGCGCAGCCGCGCTCGCCCCAGTAGCGTTGCAGGGTGAGGATGATGTCCTGAAAGGTGGGTTTCACGGCGAATAAACGGCTTTTCGGTAAAGCCGCATTTTACCGTGCTT
>JBLMYH010000285.1:0-2947 GCA_050258175.1 Hyphomicrobiaceae bacterium | reverse complement strand
CAGCAACTACCTGACCGCGCTCAACGACGACAACGAACGCGAAGCCTTCGGCGAGAAACTCAACCTGCAGTTCACCCGCGCGCAGACCTGCCGCTACGGCGAGAACCCGCACCAGGCCGGCGCCTTCTACGTCGAGGCCAGCGCCCCGGCCGGCACCATCGCCACGGCGCGGCAAATCCAGGGCAAGGAACTGTCGTACAACAACATTGCCGACACCGACGCTGCGCTGGAATGCGTCAAGCTGTTCGACGCCGCGCCCGCTTGCGTCATCGTCAAGCACGCCAACCCCTGCGGCGTGGCCTACGGCGCCAGCCTGCTGGATGCCTACAACCGCGCCTACCAGACCGATCCCGAATCGGCCTTCGGCGGCATCATCGCCTTCAACGGCCGGCTCGACGGCGAAACCGCTGCCGCCATCGTCGAGCGCCAGTTCGTCGAGGTCATCGTCGCCCCCGAAGTCAGCCCCGAGGCTTCCGCCGCGGTCGCCGCCAAGAAGAACGTCCGCCTGCTCGAATGCGGCCAGTGGACCGGTGCCGTCGCCCAGCTCGACATGAAGCGCGTCGCCGGCGGCCTGCTGGTGCAGGATGCCGACGTGCTGCTCAACGCCGAACTCAAGGTCGTCACCCAGCGCGCGCCGACCGCGCAGGAGATGGACGACCTGCTGTTCGCCTGGCGCGTCGCCAAGTTCGTCAAGTCCAATGCCATCGTCTACGCCCGTGACCGCATGACCGTCGGCGTCGGCGCCGGCCAGATGAGCCGCGTCAACTCCGCGCGTATCGCCGCGATCAAGGCCGAGCACGCCGGCCTCGTGGTGCCGGGCTCGGTGATGGCCAGCGACGCCTTCTTCCCCTTCCGCGACGGCATCGACCAGGCCGCCGCAGCCGGGATCCGGGCCGTTATCCAGCCCGGCGGCTCGATGCGCGACGACGAGGTCATCGCGGCCGCCAATGAACATGGCATCGCCATGGTGTTCACCGGGACCCGGCATTTCAGACATTGATCATCGGGTGAGTGGCCGGGCTCGCGCCACCACCGCCACTGAACGCTAACTACACTCATCACCACTATGAAGATCCTCGTCATCGGCTCCGGCGGACGCGAACACGCGCTGGCGTGGAAGCTCGCGCAATCTCCCCGCGTCTCGCAGGTATTTGTCGCCCCGGGCAATGGCGGCACCGCGACCGAAGATGGTCTCGTCAACGTGCCCGTGACGGAGATTCCATCACTGGTCGAGTTTGTGCGCCGCGACGAGGAGATCGCATTCACCGTGGTCGGCCCCGAAGCGCCGCTGGCGGCGGGCGTGGTCGATGCCTTTCGCGCTGCCGGGCTGAAGATCTTCGGCCCCACCCAGGCTGCCGCCCAACTCGAAAGCTCGAAGGATTTCGCCAAGCAGTTCATGGCGCGTCACGGCATCCCCACCGCGGCCTTCGGCACCTTCGCCGATGCCGCCGCCGCGCACGCTTACATCAACGACAAAGGCGCACCCATCGTGGTGAAGGCCGACGGCCTTGCCGCTGGCAAGGGCGTGGTCGTCGCCACGACCGCTGAAGAAGCGCACGCCGCCGTCGACGCCATGCTCGCCGGCAACAGCATGGGCGAAGCCGGGCACCGCGTGGTGATCGAGGAATGCCTGCTCGGCGAGGAAGCCAGCTTCATCGTCATGGTCGACGGCGAGCATGTTCTGGCGCTCGCCTCCAGCCAGGACCACAAGCGCCTGCAGGATGGCGACCAGGGTCCCAACACCGGCGGTATGGGCGCGTATTCGCCAGCACCGGTCGTTACCCCCGAACTGCACGCGCGCATCATGCGCGAAGTGATCCACCCCACCGTCGAAGGCATGGCGGCCGACGGCATCCGCTACACCGGCTTCTTGTATGCCGGCATCATGGTCGGCGCCGACGGCGCGCCCAAGGTGCTCGAATTCAACTGCCGCATGGGCGACCCGGAAACCCAGCCGATCATGATGCGGCTGAAGTCCGACCTCGTCGCCCTGGTCGAGGCCGCCGTCAACGCCCGGCTCGACCAGGTGGAAGCCGAGTGGGACCGCCGCACCGCGCTCGCCGTGGTGCTGGCCGCCGCCGGCTATCCCGACGCCCCGCAGAAAGGCGCCGCCATCGGTGCGCTGCCTGCCGCCGCCGATGACCTCCACGTATTCCACGCCGGCACCGCCGAGCAAGACGGCCGCATCGTGGTGAGCGGCGGCCGCGTGCTGGCGGTGACCGCGCTCGGCGACAGCGTGCGCATGGCGCAGAAACGCGCTTATGAAGCGGTGGCCGCCATCCGCTTCGACGGCATGCAATACCGCCGCGACATCGGCTGGCGCGCGCTTGAGCGCAAAAAGTGAGGCGGTAGGCCGTGCGCGGTGAAGCGGACTCGCTGCGTGCGCACCTGCGGCGCGGCGGCCTGATCGCCTACCCGACCGAATCCTGCTACGGCCTCGGCTGCGACCCGCGCAATATTCACGCCCTGCAACGCCTCATCCACATCAAGGGCCGCAGCGCGGCCAAGGGCCTGCTGCTGATCGCCGACCACTTCAGGCGCCTGCAGCCCTTCATCCAGCCCTTGCAGGCAGCCGAGCGGACGCGGATGCTGCGCACCTGGCCCGGTCCCGTCACCTGGGTCGTTCCCGCATCTGCGGCCTGCCTGCCTGAATTGACGGGTGGTCGTGCCACCGTCGCGGTGCGCGTCACTGCCCATGCCGGCGCGGCGCGCCTGTGCCGCAGGATTGGCATGGCGCTGGTCTCCACCAGCGCCAACAAAAGCGGCAAAAAACCTGCCAAAACTGCAGCGGAATGCCGCAGAATATTCGGCGCCCGGGTCCGCGTAGTCGCTGGCCGTATCGGCCCGCGCCGCCGCCCTTCCACCCTGATCGACCTTGCCACCGGAACCATCCTGCGCCCCTGATGTCTCTTGCCACTATCGATACCGCCGTCGTCAAAACCTATCT
>JBLMYH010000284.1:0-2886 GCA_050258175.1 Hyphomicrobiaceae bacterium | reverse complement strand
GCTGGGGCTGGATATTTCCAAGTGGGCCGTGCTGTCGGCCGCGAAGCAGGACAAGCGCCCCACCTGGGTGGTGGGCAGCAACGCGAATCTGCCGGTGTTGCCGGGCACGCTGGATCGCGTGCTGTGCCTGTTCGGCTTTCCCGTACATGCGGAGTTTGCGCGGGTGCTGAGATCGGGCGGCCGACTGGTGCAGGTCGATGCCGGGCCCGGCCATCTGCGCGAACTGCGCGAGATCATCTACCCGAGCCTGAAGCCGGAACGCCCGGCCGAGATGCCCACGCCCACAGGCTTCAGCCGCCTGCCGACGGAAACGCTCCGTTTTTCGATCGACCTCACCAGCGCCGCGCAGATTGCCGACCTGCTGGCGATGACGCCGCATCTCCACCGCGCCAAGGCTGAGGGCCGCGCGGCGGCCGCTGCGCTGACGGCCCTGTCGCTCAGCGTGGAGGTGCGCCTGACGTGCTTTGAACGGGGGCTGCGGTAGATAACGTTTCCGTCCCGGGGGTCGGAAACGATATTCAAGGCTTGGCAAACCTGGGCAGCTGTCCGAGCCAACTCGGCGGCGCCCGGACAGGTCAATCGTTGCCGCAGCGCCCCACTGGACAAGCAACGACAGGCCAGTATCCTTGGGCGAACCGTCCGACAATCGCGGAGGAAACAAGCATGAAAGCGATTCTGATGCACGCCCCTGGCGGGCCGCAGGTTCTCAGCCTCGGCGACGTGCCGATCCCGCAAGTTGCCCATGACACCGACCTGTTGGTGCGCCTCAAAGCGGCCGGGGTCAACCCCATCGACACCAAGCTGCGCGGCAAAGGCACCTACTTCCCCGAGCGCATGCCCGCCATCCTGGGTTGCGACGGCGCGGGCGTGGTCGAGGCAGTCGGCGCCCGCGTGAGTCGCTTCAAACCGGGCGACGCCGTCTACTTTTGCAACGGCGGCATCGGCGGCCACCCGGGCAACTACGCCGAGTACGCCGTGGTCGACGAGCGTTTTGCGTCGGGCAAGCCGGAAGGCCAGGACTTCAACCACGCCGCCGCCGCGCCCCTGGTACTCATCACCGCCTGGGAAGCGCTGCACGACCGCGCCCGGATGACTGCCGGCCAAACGGTACTGATCCATGCCGGCGCGGGTGGCGTGGGCCACGTCGCGATTCAACTGGCCAAGGCGGCGGGGTGCCGCGTGCTCACCACCGTCAGCTCCGCAAGCAAGGCCGCTTTCGCCAGGCAACTGGGCGCCGACGAACTCATCCCTTACCGCGAAACCAATTTCATCCAGGCCGTGCTGGACCTGACCGAGGGCCAGGGCGCCGACATCGTGTTCGATACCGTAGGCGGCACCACCTTCAATGACAGCTTTGCAGCTGTCCGCCCCTACGGGGATCTCGTGACCCTGCTCCAGCCGGGGCCGGAAACCGATTGGAAGACCGCCCGCCTTCGCAACCTGCGCGTCAGCCAGGAACTGATGCTTTCCCCCATGTACTTCGGCTGGACCGAAGCGCAGCAACACCAGGCGTGGATCCTCGAACAGTGCGGAGAGTTGTTCGAAGCAAACACCCTGCGCGTTCACGTGGACAAGATCCTGGCACTGGATCATGCGGCGGAGGCTCATCGATTGATCGAAGCCGGCGAAATCACCGGAAAGGTGGTCCTCGCCATCGGCTGAACAACGCAGAAGCGGGCCGCGGAGGCATTGCGAAGCGCGCGCGGCGAACAATGGAATGACAGACCGCGGCTTCCGCACCACTTTCGCAGGGGCATTCAGCTCGCACCGGACCCGGGTCGGTGAGCATCGCCCATTGCAGCAGGCGCTGGCCTGGCGTTGAACAGGCGGCCTTAGAATATTCCCCATGCACGACAAAGGCTTTCCGCCCATCGCCGACGCGCGCGCGCGGATTCTGATTCTCGGCAGCCTGCCCGGACAGGTATCGCTCCAGCGGCAGCAGTACTACGCCCAGCCTTACAACGCATTCTGGAAAATCATGGGCCGGCTCTTCGGCGCAGGCCCGGAGTTGCCCTACGGGGAACGCTCGCAGCGCCTTGTCCAAAACGGGATCGCGCTGTGGGACGTCTGTGCCGCGGCGCAGCGGTCGGGCAGCCTCGACGCCGCAATCGTGCCTTCGAGCGTGGTGCCGAATGACCTGGCCGCGTTCATCGAGGGCCATCCGGACATCGGCTTGATCTGCTTCAACGGCGGCAAGGCTGCCGACCTCTACCGCCGGCTCGTGCCGGCCCGCATGCCGGCCAGCGAACGCGCCATCCGCTACGTAACGCTGCCCTCGACCAGCCCTGCCCACGCGGCCATGCCATTCGAAGAAAAACTGAGGCGCTGGGCGGCTGTGCTGGAAACTGAAAATACACGCTAGTTTTTGCGCTGGCCTCATGTTGATGCAGCCGCGAACGAATGGGCCAGCCCCGTCTGCCGCACCTTACCGAACTCCAGCCCGGCCCACTGCTATGCGCATCGAAGCAATGGTGTAATTAGGAAAACCAACGGAGACAGGCCACAACGCGGCCGCTGGGCGAATCCGACAAGGTTGGCTCAGACATACCAGGCGGCGGACGCGCAGCAAACTTTTTCGTTGCGCGACCGTCGTAACGCAACCATCCGTCACGCACTCGCCATCTCTCACCATGACGCATCCGACCATTTATCACATTCCCGTCTGCCCCTTTAGCCAGCGCCTGGAAATCCTGCTCACGCTGAAGGGGCTGCGCGACGCCATCGACTTCCGGGTGGTCGACATCACCCGGCCGCGGCCTGACTGGCTGCTGGAGAAGACGCGCGGCACGACGGCGCTGCCGGTGCTGGAAACCGCCGACGGCCGTATCATCAAGGAAAGTCTGGTGATCCTGCAGTACCTCGAGGACATCTACCCGGAGCGGCCGG
>JBLMYH010000283.1:0-7457 GCA_050258175.1 Hyphomicrobiaceae bacterium | reverse complement strand
GCGCGGTTCGCTGCGGACCGCCAGAAAACGCAGCGGCACCGGCCAGTCGTGGGCGCTCGCCACGGCGTCGCCCAGCCCCCCGTCCGCCCAGTGGTCTTCCACCACGACCAGGGCGCGGGTCTCCTTCGCCGCCCTGATCAGAGTAGGCACATCCAGCGGCTTGACCGAATAGGCGTCGATCACGCGCAGCGAGATGCCCTGCTGTTTCAGTTCGTCGTGCGCGGCGAGCGCCTCGTGCACCGTCACGCCGGCCGCCACCACCGTGCACTGGTCATGAGCCGAGGCGCGCAGCACCTTGCTGCCGCCCACCGGGAAGGCTTCGTCGTTGCCGTAGATAACCGGCGTCTTGCCGCGGGTGGTGCGCAGATAGACGATGCCATCGGTGTGCGCCGCCTGCTCGGTAAGGCGTTCCGCGCTCACCGCGTCGCACGGATAGAGGACGGTGCTGTGACCCAGCGCGCGGAACATCGCCAGGTCCTCCAGTCCCATCTGCGAGGGTCCGTCCTCGCCGATTTCCACCCCGGCGTGGCTGCCGCAGATCACCAGATGCTGCGGCCGGCTGTGCCCGGCCATGCGGATGAAATCGTAGCCACGCGAGAGAAAGCAGGCGAAGGTCGCGGCGAAGGGGATCTTGCCGCATGCAGCCAGACCGAGCGCGGCGCCCAGCATGTTCTGCTCGGCGATGTAGGACTCGAAGAAGCGCTCGGGAAAGGCTTCGGCGAAAAACTCGGTGCGCGTTGAATTCTGCACGTCGCCGTCGAGCGCCACGATGGCCGGGCTGAGCGCGCCGAGTTTCTGCAGCGCGTGGCCGTAGGCGTCGCGCGTGGCCACGTCCGCGCCCGCCGGGTAGTTCACCTCGATCCTGCCGGCGATGTCCGCAGTCGGCGCTGTGAACGTTCCGATCCGGCGTGCCGTCACCGCGGGCTGGACATTCGTCGCACCGACGTCGTCCAGCGCCTGCTGCAGCCGCGCCGGCTCGACCGCCTTGCCGTGCCAGCCTTCCGCGCCTTCGAGGAAGGACACGCCCTTGCCCTTGACGGTGCGCGCGACGATCGCCGTCGGGCCGCCATCGTGTGCGCGCTCGAGTGCGTCCAGCACCGCGTCGAGGTCGTGGCCGTCGATCTGCAGCGCGCGCCAGCCGAAGGCTTCGAAGCGGCGCGCCAGCACCGCGGTATCGCGGCCGTACGGCGTCGGCCCCGACTGGCCGAGGCCGTTGACGTCGACGATCGCCACCAGATTCGCCAGCTTGTTGAGCGAAGCGAACTGCGCAGCCTCCCATACCGAGCCCTCGGAGCATTCGCCGTCACCAAGCAGGCAATAGACCCGCGCGTCGATGCCGTCGAGGCGGTTGGCGAGAGCCATGCCGTTGGCCGCGGGCAGCCCCTGTCCCAGCGAGCCGGTCGCCACCTTGATCCAGGGATTGTTCGGCGTCGGATGACCTTCCAGCGTGCTGTCGATGCGGCGCAGGCTCAAGGGATCCTCGTCGATGGCGCCGGCGGCCGACAGCGCCGCCCACAGGATGGGCGCGGCATGTCCCTTCGACAGGATGAAGCGGTCGACATTGCGCGCCTCGGGAGCGCCCGGGTCCCAGCGCATTTCGTGAAAGAACAATGCGGCCACGATCTCGGCGCACGACAGGCAGGAGGTGGGGTGGCCGGACCCCGCCGCGGTGGTCATGCGCAGCACCTGACGCCGCAACAGCCGCGCCACCTCGGGAAGTTGCTGCGTGTCCGCGCGCCGTCGCAGCAGCCGACTCTTGTCCGCCAGCAGCGCGGTGAGGGCATCGAACGGATCGATGAATTTCTGCACGCCCTCGTTCTCCAGCTGCGTGGCGACCTGGGCAAAGTCGATGCCGAGCGCCTCGAGCGACGCCATCGTCTGCCGTGCCGCGTCTACGCCCTCCTCCACTGTCACGGTAACCTGGCCGTGATCGGCGAAGGCTGCGATCGTCTCGTCCGGCAACGTGTTGACGGTATGCGGGCCGATCAGCGGCTCAACGTACATCACATCGCTGTAGGCGGGATTCTTGGTGCTGGTGCTGGCCCACAGCAGGCGCTGCACGCGCGCCCCCTGCGCCGCGAGTTTTTTCCAGCGCTCGCCAGCCGTCAGATGCCGGAAGTGCTGGTAGGCAAGCTTGGCGTTGGCGATGGCCACTTTTCCCAGAAGGCTTCTGGCCGCCGCTTCGTCCGCAGTGCCGAAACGGTGGGCGAGCAATGCGTCCACCAGCGTGTCGATGCGGCTCAGAAAGAAGCTCGCCACCGAGGCCACGTCGCGCAGCGGCAGTCCGGCCTCGAGACGGCGCTCGAGGGCACGCAGCCAGGCTTCTGCCACCGCCTCGTAGCGCGGCACCGAGAACAGCAGCGTGATGTTGACGTTGATGCCCTCGAACAGGCACTGCTCCACAGCCGCGAGGCCGGCCACCGTGCCGGGAATCTTGATCAGCAGGTTCGGCCGTTCCACTGCCGCGTGCAGGCGCCGTGCCTCCACGACGCTGGCCTGCGCGTCGTGCGCCAGATGCGGCGACACCTCCAGGCTGACGAAGCCGTCCACGCCGTCAGTCTCCTCGTACACCGGGCGCAGCGTGTCACAGGCCGAACGCACGTCGGCCACCATGATCGCCTCGCGGATTTCCGCCGCCGAGCGGCCGGCGGCCGCAGCGTCACCGATCTGCGCATCGTAGTCGCGGCTGCCGCTGATCGCCTTGTGGAAGATCGCCGGGTTCGACGTGATGCCGCGCAGTCCCTCGTTGCGGATGCGCCGTTCGATTTCGCCGCTGGCGATCTTGCCGCGGGTCAGATTGTCCAGCCAGTAGCTTTGTCCGTGCTCAGCGAGCCGAAACAGGGGATTGGCGTTCATTGATTCCTCCTAACTCGACGCATGCAACTGACGCGCCCATGCGTTCGTTCATTCAAGGCAAGCGGAATGCCCCGCTCACCGCTGCGGCTAACGCGCTACCGCGGAAGCGGCCGGTTCAACGGAGGACGCCCGATCACGAGGCGACCCAGCACAAACGGCGGAATGAAGACCAGCGCGAGAAACAGCAGCGCGCCCAGCGGATGGGCGAGGCCGGCGGCCAGACCGGTCGCCAGCGCGATCCACGTCAGTGCCACAAACAGGGCGGCGCTGCCGACCGAAAAGATCATCGCGAACATCATCAGGGCAGCCAGGGGTTTGACCTCCGGGTGCTTGACGCGGCGCACATAGGGCAAGGCGAAGGCCAGCAGCACCAGCCAGATCGCAACAACAAGAGTCCTGTTCATTGATGCTCCTTTTCGCCAGGCGCATGCATCCGGTGCCCTACGCCAGCGGCGGAATGAGCGACAGCACCGGCCCCGGGCTGCGCAGCTCCAGGCGGTAGCCGGCGCGGCGCAGGGGATCGGCCAGCACGGCAAGCGCTTCCAGTCCCGCCATTCCCGCCAGCATGCCGATCAGTTCCGCTCCCCCGGCCACCTCCACCGTCTTCGGCTCGGCTGCGTTAACCTGCAGACGCCGGCACAGCGCATGATGCAGGTCCGCCGGCAGGCTGATTTCGACGTCGCTGCGGCGCCCGATCGCCTCGATCGCGTCGGCGGCGGTTTCGCGCCCGCTCCACGTCAGTCTGATTACTTTGGTCATGGCGTCGGTCCTGTAGTTCCTCACGCCTCCGGCCAGCCCGGCTCCTGCTCCATTTATAGGACATCCGGGTCCATGGCCGCCGCAACCGACCGCGGGCGCACTGGCCGTGCTTTGTTCCTAGAATGGGAGAGACGCTGCGCCCCTGCCCTCCGGTGCTCGGCGAACCGCTCATCGCGAGACCCCGTTCCGATCCGGTGAAGAACGCATGCCAAACGCGCAACCGCTCCCTCCGCCCAGTCCACGCCGCACGGGCCCCGACTATGTCTGGCTGTGGATCGTGGCCGCCCTGCTGCTCGGCTTCTACTGGTCTGCCCTTACCCAGCAGCCGCACGCGCAGCCGGTCGCCTACAGCGACTTCAAGACGCTGGTGCGGTCCGACAAGGTCGCCAGCGTCACCTTCACCGGGCGAGAATTGAGCGGTACCTACGCCAAAGGCGTGCGCAAACCGGGCGAACCGCAGAGCTTCACCACCCTGCTTCCCGACATCGACGACCCGGAACTGCTGCAGCTGCTGGAAACGCACAAGGTCACCGTGCAGGCGACACCGACCGAACCGGCGTGGTGGCTACGGATGCTGATCACCATGCTGCCCTGGGTCCTCATCCTCGGCCTGATCTTCTACGCCAGCAAGGCACAGCAGCGCCTGCTGGGCGGCGGACCGGGCGGGGGCCTATTCGGGTTCGCCCAGTCCAAAGCCCGATTGTTCCGTGCCGCCGCTACTCATGTCTCGTTCGACGACGTGGCCGGGGTCGACAGCGCCAAGCGCGATCTTGAGGAAATCGTCGACTACCTCAAGGATCCGCAGCGTTTTCGCAAGCTCGGCGCCAAGATTCCCAAGGGCATCCTGCTGATGGGCCCGCCCGGCACCGGCAAGACCCTGCTGGCGAAAGCGCTGGCCGGCGAGGCCGGCGTGCCCTTCTACAGCATCAGCGGTTCGGAGTTCATCGAGATGTTCGTCGGCGTGGGCGCGGCGCGCGTGCGCGACATGTTCGCGAGCGCGCGCAAGGACGCGCCGGCGGTCATCTTCATCGACGAGATCGATTCGGTGGGGCGGGCGCGCGGCACCGGCCTCGGCGGTGGTCATGACGAGCGCGAGCAGACGCTCAACCAGATCCTCAGCGAGATGGACGGCTTCGAGCTGCACGAAGCCGTGGTGGTGCTGGCCGCCACCAACCGGCCCGACGTCCTCGATCCGGCGCTGCTGCGCCCCGGGCGCTTCGACCGCAAAGTGGTGCTCGACCTGCCCGGCAGGGACGCGCGCGGCAAAATCCTGGCCATCCACAGCCGCGAGGTGCCCCTCGCGGACGACGTCGAGCTCGACCTGGTAGCCGCCCGCACCGTCGGATTTTCCGGCGCGGAACTGGAGAACCTGGTCAACGAGGCGGCCCTGCAGGCCGCCCGCGCACGCAAGGAACGGGTCGACATGGCGGACTTCTCGTATGCCCGCGACAAGATCGTGCTGGGCGCCGAACGCGAGGCGCTGGCGAACGAGGACGAGAAGAAGCTGGTCGCCTACCACGAGTCCGGACACGCGCTCGCGGCAACGTTGCTGCCGCGTGCCGACCCCCTCGACAAGGTCACCATCATTCCGCGTGGACGCGCCCTCGGCGCGACCGAACAACTGCCCGAAGAAGAACTGCACAACCTGCGCCACAGCTATCTGCTCGACCGCATCGGCGTCATGCTGGCCGGACGCGCGGCGGAACAGGTGGTGTTCGGCGAGGTGAGCAGCGGCGCCGAGGACGACCTCAAGCAGGCCACGCGGCTGGCGCGGCGCATGGTGAGCCAGTGGGGGATGAGCGAGAAGCTCGGGGCGGCCGCCTTCCCGCGCGGCGAGGAGCACATCTTCCTCGGCCGCGAGATGGCGCAGCAGCGCGACTTCAGCGAGCAGACGGCGCAGCTGATCGACGAGGAAGTCCGGCGGTTGATCCAGGATCGCGAACGGCACGTGCACGACCTGCTGCAGCGCCACCGCCCGCAGCTCGATGCGCTGGCCCAGGCCCTGCTCGAACGCGAGTCGCTCAACGCCGACGAAGTCGCCGCCCTGCTGGCCGAGGCGGGCGCCAGGGCCTAGCCCGGCAAGGCCTGCAGCCCGGCCTCGGCTGCCGCGAGCAGCTGCGGCAGCTGGCGCAGAATCGGCGCGGCCATCGCGGCAAAGGCTGCCGCGTCGGTCCAGCCGGACTGCACCGCTTGCCGGCCCAGCCGCTCGGTCCACGCGCCGGCCTTGGCCGCGAGGCTGTCGCCATGCCGCAGCAGATAGTCCCGTTCGGGCAGCAGCCCGAAGGGGCTGGGCGAAATCGCGTAGTGCAGCTCGAGCTCCGCGCGGCTGCACACCACCCCCGCGACGTCCAGCACCCGCTGCAGCGTCGCCCGGGTGCGCGACCCCGACGCCAGCAGCCGCTGTGGGCTGGTCTGCTGGGCGGCATGCCGGCGGTAGTCGAGCAGGACATCGGGCAGCACGTGGATCGCGCCGAATTGCAGCGCCAGCGCCTGGAACACCCAGTCATCCCACAGCAGGCCGGCCGGATAGGCGAGGCCGTGCGCGCGTGCCAGCTCGCGGCGAAACAGGTTGGCGGAATCGATGTAGAGCGCCTGGAACAGGACGTGCGCGCGTGCCAGCGTGTCATCGCCACGCAGCCACGCAATCGGCGCCGCGTCGTCGACGTCGCCGAACGGCCGCACCTGGCAGCCCACCATCACGTGCTGCGGGTTTGCCTCCAGATAGGCCACCTGCGACGTCAGCCGCTCGGGCAACTGACGGTCGTCGTCGTCGCAGATCGCCACGTACGGCGCCCGCGCATGCTGCAGCGCCACATTCTTGGCGTGCGCCGTGCCCGCATTGCGCGGCAGACGGAACACGCGGATCCGGTGGTCGCGGCTGGCGTAACGCTCGATGAGGGCGGGCGTGCCATCGGTCGAGGCGTCGTCGACCACCAGCAGTTCGAAGTCGCGCAGCGTCTGGCCCAGCACCGACTCCAGCGCCTCCGCGAGGTAGGCCTGCGCGTTGTAGGCCGCCATCACGACCGACACCGTCGGGGTGCGCGACGTGATGGCAGGCGCAGCGGGAGGAATCATGGGCCTGGTCGACTGCCCCCCGCTTGTCATGCCTTGCCAGCCGAGTGGACCCCGGGCCTACTCCTGCGGCACCAGTTCGACACGACGGTTCTTGAAGCGGCCCTCGGCGGTCTTGTTGTCGGCGATCGGCATCGTTTCGCCATAGCCCTTGACGATCAGCCGGTCCGCAGCCACCCCCTTGCCGACCAGCCAGTTACGCACGGCGTTGGCGCGGCGCAGGGACAAGCCCATGTTGTATTCCTCGGTGCCAATGCTGTCCGTGTGGCCCGCGACCTCCACCTTCACGTCGCCCCATTTCTTCAGGGTAGCGAAATCCTGCTCCAGGCGCGCGACATCCGGCGGGCGGATGACCGCCTTGTCGAAATCGAAATTCACCCCTTCCAGTACCAGCGGTGCGCGCGCGGGTGCCGGTACGGGTGCCGGTGCCGCCACGGGCTCGGGCTGGGCTTCAGGGAGCGGGCAGCCGACTTCGTCGACCTTTACGCCGGCCGGCGTGCCGGGGCACTTGTCCCTGAAATCGGGTACGCCATCGTGATCGCTGTCCGGCACGTCGCAAGGCTTGCCGAGTAACTCCCGGCCAGGACAGCCTATCGTCCGGAAAAGCTTGTAGCCGGTCGTGTATCCAGACTGACTGTCGACATTGGACGGGTCATAGAAAAGCCCGTTGGCCGCATGGGCCGTCGCGAATCCGAAAAGCATCAGGATCGCGGCAAGGGCGCTGGCATACAAAGGGGTTGAACGCATGGTTGGCTCCTTTCATGAATCCA
>JBLMYH010000282.1:0-10134 GCA_050258175.1 Hyphomicrobiaceae bacterium | reverse complement strand
TGGGATGCGTCGCGCGTCACCGACCCTGACGAGGAGGTGGTGATTTCGCACAACTGGGACGAATTGCGCCGCTTCATGTGGGACTACGTCGGCATCGTGCGCACCAACAAGCGTCTGGCGCGCGCGTCGCACCGCATCCGCCTGCTGCGCGCCGAAATCGACGAGTTCTACCGGAATTTCCGCGTATCCAACGACCTGATCGAGTTGCGCAACCTGGTGCAGAGCGCTGACCTCATCATCCGCTCGGCCCAGTTGCGGCAGGAAAGTCGCGGCCTGCATTTCAGCCGCGACTACCCCGAAACCCTGCCGATCGCCGGCAACACCGTACTCAACCCGCGCCCGGGAACCCTGTGTCCGAGCGTGTGCGGCGTGCCCAGCGAAGCGACACCCTGAGGCGACGCAAATCGTCGCTACCCGCGCTGTCGGGCAGCAGCGTCAAGGTACGCGCACCCCGATCCGCCGGACGGTAGCGCAGCACGATCAACCCGGTCGAAACGAAACTTTCGTCCAGCACCTCGGCATCGCGCCACTCAGCCATGTCGTCCAGGCATTGCAGACGGCCGTCTGCCGCAATGCGCAGACCGCCCACCGGCAATCCCTGCCGCCAGCCCCATGCGCCCAGGCCGATCGCGGCGAGCCCCAGTGCAAACGCCGCTTCCGCCCGCACGCCCGCGAGAGCGATGGCAGCCAGGGCCAGCGCTGTCATGCCCAGCAGCAACAGCCCCAGCCGGCGCGAGGGCTTCAGCTCAATCTCGCGCATCCGCGTGTACACTTTTGGCCTTCATTACATCCCTCTCTGACTGGAACGCATCGTGATCGATTCCTGGAAAACCTTTCTGCAATCCCAAGGCGCGGTAATCGAAGGTAGCACCGTGCTGCACTATGGCGACCCGGCAGCCGAACGTGCGGCCGCCGCAGATGGCACCATTGTGGCGGATTTGTCGCAACTCGGCGTAATCGCGTTCCGTGGCGACGATACTGCCGCGTACCTGCAGGGCCAGCTCACCAATGATGTGCGCAGCCTGCACGCCGACACCGCGCAATGGAACGGCTACTGCAGCCCCAAGGGGCGCCTGCTCGGCAATTTCCTCATGTGGCGGCAGGGCGAGGATTACTGCCTGCAATTGTCAGGCGACATCCTGTCCAGCGTGCTGAAGCGCTTGTCCATGTTCATCCTGCGCGCCAAGGTGCTGGGACGCGACGCCAGCGACGAAAGCGTGCGGCTGGTGGTGGCCGGCAAGCAGGCCGAGCCGGCGGTGAGGGCCGCGATGGGCACAGTGCCGGAGGTCGCCATGCGCACAGTCTCGGGCGACGCCGGCCAGACGATCCGGGTCGGTGCCGACAAATTCGTGCTGTCGGTCGCGCCCGAGCGTGCCATGGACGTATGGCGGGCGTTGCGCGAAGCGGCCACCCCGGTCGGCGCGCCGGTATGGGACTGGCTGCGGCTCAGTGCAGGCATTCCGATGATCGTCGCTGCCACGCAGGAGCAGTTCGTGCCGCAGATGGTCAACCTCGAGGTGATCGGTGGCGTCAGTTTTCAGAAGGGCTGTTACCCCGGCCAGGAAATCGTTGCGCGCAGCCAGTACTTGGGCAAGCTCAAACGCCGCATGTTCCTCGCGCACGTCGATGCCGCAGCGGCACCCGGCGACAACCTGTACAGCGCCGACATCGAGGGACAGGCCACCGGCGCCGTCGTCAATGCCGCGCCGGCGCCCGCCGGTGGCTTCGATGTGCTGGCCGTCGTCCAGGTCGAAAGCGCGAACACGCAGCCCCTGCACCTGAAGGCCGCCGACGGCGCCGTGCTCACCTTGAAACCGCTGCCCTACGCACTGCCCGAATAGGTGAGGCACGCCTATCTCTATTACCGTATCGATCCGGCACAGGAAACGATCGCCGCGCAGAGGATCGATGCGCTGCTCGAGAGCATGACGCGGCATTGTGGCCTGCCACCGCGTCGTCTCCGCCGCTGCGACCAACCGGCCGTATGGATGGAGGTTTACGAGGGTATTGCCGACTACGCGGCATTTACGACGGCACTCGATACGGCCGTGCTGAGTCTTGACTGTGAGGCATTCATCTTGGGCGAGCGGCATTTGGAATGTTTTTCACCAACCTGGTTTTAGCCCTTGGGACCGATCGATCACGCAAGTGAGCCGTCTTCTGACGCCGCTGCTCGGTTAGCTGACGGGCGGCGCCCCCGTTTGCGGCTCTCCTTCAATTTCCCCACAAAGGGACGCGATGCCTTGGCTTTCTGCATCCGCATCCTATAAAAAAGCCACCCGCCTTGAAGGAGATCGCCATGCTAGACATCAACAAGCTGGTCGAACAAGAACACGCCGGCCCTGCGGTGCGCGGCCATCTGATCGACCTGGAACCCTGGACGGAAGAACAGGCCATCGAGATGGCGCAGCACGACGGCCTGGAATTGACGGACGATCATCTGGCGATCATCCGCTATCTGCGCGACTGCTATGCCGATCACGGCGGCACGATCAATGCGCGCATGCTGGTGCATTCGCTCGAAGAGGAATTTGCAGGGCTGGGTGGCCACAGATTTCTGTACAGCCTGTTCCCGCTGGGGCCCATCGCCCAAGCCAGCCGCTATGCTGGACTGCCGTTGCCTCCGGGCACGCGCGATCCTTCCTTCGGCACCACACACTAAGCCCGGGACGGGCCTAGTCGGTTTCCTCCAGCGGAACCCGCGCGGCCAGCGCGCACAGCAGTTCATAACTGCTGGTACCCGCGGCCGCGGCCACCGTGTCCACTGGCAAGCCCTCGCCCCACAGCACGACCCGGCTCCCCACCCCGGCATCGGGACATTCGCTCAGGTCCACGCACAGCATGTCCATCGACACCCGCCCCAGAGTCCGGCTGACGCGCCCATCCACGAGCACCGGCGTTCCGGTCAACGCGTGCCGTGGATAGCCATCCGCATAGCCGCAGGCCACTACCCCTGCCCGCATGGGCCGGTCGGCACGAAACAGCTGGCCGTAACCCACGCCCTCGCCCGCCCGCAGCGGCTGCACGCTGATGATCTCCGATTGCAGGGTCATCGCGGGCTTCAAGCCCAATTTTGCGGCCGGCACCTCGGCAAACGGCGAAGCTCCGTACAACATCAGTCCTGGGCGCACCCAATTTCCGAGCGTCTCCGGATAACGCAGCAGCGCCGCGGAATTGGCGCTGCTCCACGGCAAGCCGTAGGCTGCCATTTCTCGAAGAAACGGCTGCAGCTGCCAGTCTACGCCCGCAGGCTCGTCGGCTTGGGCAAAGTGGGTCATCAAGGTGATGCCGGCCACCCCGGCCAGGCTTTGCGTCCGCGCGACGATGGCGGCGTGGTCGCCAACCGGAAACCCCAGCCGGTGCATGCCGCTGTCGAATTTGAGAAACACCTGCAGCGGCCGCGCGGGCGGTTGCTGCTGCAGCCAGTCGAGATGCGCGGGGTGGTGAAGCACCGGCCACAGGTCCAGTTCGGCGCAGCTGGCAATCTCATCCGCACTAAAGAGTCCCTCAAGCAAAAGGATGGGCTGTTCCACCCCCATCTGCCTCAGGTTGGCTGCCTCTTCCAGCGTCAGCACGGCAAAGCCATCGGCTGCCGCCAACGCGCGCCGCGCGCGCGACAAGCCGTGGCCGTAAGCGTTGGCCTTGACCACGGCAAAGACACGCGCGTCCCGTGCGTGGCTGCGCGCGACGCGCAGGTTGTGCGCCATCGCACCGATCGAGATACGCGCCTGGATGGGCCGCATCGAGGCTAGTAGGAGCCCGGCTGCGCCAGCGTCTCGAAGCGCGTGTATTCGCCGAGGAAGGCCAGCCGCACCGTACCGATCGGGCCATTACGCTGCTTGCTGATGATGATTTCCGCCGTGCCCTTGTCCTGCGTGTCAGGGTTGTAGACCTCGTCGCGGTAGATGAACAGGATGACGTCGGCATCCTGTTCAATGGCGCCTGATTCACGCAGGTCGGACATCACCGGGCGCTTGTTGGGGCGCTGTTCCAATCCGCGGTTCAACTGCGACAGTGCGATGACCGGCACGTGCAATTCCTTCGCCAGCCCCTTCAGCGCACGCGAGATTTCGGAGATCTCGGTGGCACGATTCTCGCCGTTTCCGCTGCCCGCCATCAGCTGCAAATAGTCGATCACGATGAGCCCGAGCTTGCCGCACTGACGCATTAGCCGGCGCGCACGGGCGCGCAGTTCGAGCACGTTGAGCCCCGGCGTCTCGTCAATGAAGACCGGCGCCTCGTTGAGTTTGCCGAGCGCGTAGGTGAGGCGCTGCCAGTCGTCCTCGCCGAGCTTGCCGGTGCGCAGCCGGTGCTGGTCGAGCTTGCCGACCGAACCGATCATCCGCATCACCAGCTGGGCGCCGCCCATTTCCATCGAGAACACCGCCACCGGCAGGCCGGTGTCGAGCGCAACGTTCTCGCCAATATTGATCGAGAACGCGGTCTTGCCCATGGAAGGACGCCCCGCGACGATGATGAGGTCACCGGGCTGCAAGCCCGAGGTTTTCTGGTCGAGATCGTGAAAGCCGGTCGGCACACCGGTGACGCCGGAATCGTTGTCGCGGTGATAGAGCTCGTCGATGCGCTCGACCACCTCCTTCAGCAGCGGCTTGATTTCGGTGAAGCCCGCCTGCCCACGGCTCCCGGATTCGGCAATCTCGAACACCTTGGCTTCGGCTTCGTCAAGCAGTTGCGAGGCGCTGCGCCCGGCCGGTGCATAAGCCGTGTCGGCGATCCCGGTCGCCACTTCGGCGAGACGGCGCATCACCGAGCGTTCGCGCACGATTTCGGCATAGCGGCGGATGTTGGCGGCCGACGGCGTGTTGCTCGCCAGGGCGACGATGTAGGCGAGCCCGCCGACGCTTTCCAGTTGCCCCATGGACTGCAACGCCTCGGAAACCGTCACCGCGTCGGCCGGACGGTTCTCGGCGATCTGCCGCACGATGGCTCGCAGGATCTGGCGATGATCCTGGCGGTAGAAATCGCTTTCCGACACCACGTCGCCAATGCGGTCCCAGGCGCTGTTGTCGAGCAGCAGACCTCCCAGCACCGCCTGCTCGGCTTCCAGCGAGTGCGGCGGCAGACGCATCTGCGCCAACTGGGGATCGGGGTTTGCAGTCAGGGAGTGGATGGCGGCCATGGCAGGATTCTAGTCTTCAGCCTCGACCCCACCAAGGGAAAAGCTGTGGATAAGGCGTGTACAGCCCGGTATCTGCTGGGGACAAACAAAAAGGGAGCCGCCGGCTCCCTTTTTGCTTCATCCGGCGAGAATTACTGTTCGCCGGACACCACCACCGTAATGCTGGCGGTCACGTCGGTGTGCAGTGCCAGCGTCACCGGGTATTCGCCGATGGCTTTGAACGGGCCATCAGGCAAACGGACTTCCGCCTTGGCCACATCGTGACCTTGCGCCTTCAGTGCGTCGGCAATATCGGCATTGGTAATGGAGCCGAACAGGCGACCATCCACGCCGGCCTTCTGGCTGATCGTCACGCTCATGCCTTCGAGCTTGCCGGCACGTGCCTGCGCACCCGCCAGTTTTTCGGCAGCGACGCGCTCCAGTTCGGCCTTCTGTGCGGCGAACGCTTCCATGTTGGCTTGCGTGGCACGACGCGCGCGCCCCGTGGGGATCAGGAAGTTGCGGGCGTAGCCGTCTTTCACCTTGACCACGTCACCCAGGTTGCCCAGGTTGACGACTTTGTCGATCAGAATCACTTGCATGGTCGTCTCCTCAATGCAGATCGGTGTAGGGCATGAGCGCCAGAAAGCGCGCACGCTTGATCGCGGTGCCCAACTGGCGCTGGTAGTGCGCCTTGGTGCCGGTGATGCGGGCCGGAATGATGCGGCCATTTTCCGCGATGAATTCCTTCAGCACGTCGATGTCCTTGTAATCGACCTCAACCACCTTCTCGGCGGTGAAGCGGCAAAACTTGCGACGCTTGAAGAGACCGCGGTTGCCGCTGTCGCGGCGCTTGTTGGCGAACTTGCCGCCGGATTTACCACCCATGGGACGTGCCATGATTTATTCCTTTTCGATTCGATTCAATATCAAGACCAGTTGCCGACTGTTCACGCTGCGTCGGTTCAACGCACCCTCAAGTTTCACCTGCGTTCCGGTGGCCAGTTGGGCCAACTGGCCGGCAAGCACTCCGCTCGCCTGCACCGTCAATTCGCATTCCACCTGCCGGGCCTGTGCTGCCACCGCCTGACTGCTGCGGTGGTGAATCACCGCTTCGACAATCGGTACGCCTGCCGGGCTGTACCGCAGGGGATCAACCTGGATGAGGGCTCCGCTGATGACCAGCCGATTCACTCACTCAAGCCGCGGCAGCAGGCGCTTCGGCAGCCGCTTCAGGCTTGGCGCTTTCCAGCATGTCGCGCGACTTTTCTTCCTTCATCATCGGCGAAGCGGTGGTCACCGCAGCGTCGCGCTTGATGGTCAGATGGCGCAGCACGGCATCGTTGAACTTGAAGCCATGTTCGAGTTCCTCCAGGGTTTCCTGGTCGCACTCGATGTTCATCAGCACGTAGTGAGCCTTGTGGACTTTCTGGATCGGATAGGCCATCTGGCGCCGACCCCAGTCTTCCAGGCGGTGGACGCTGCCGCCGCGCGTGGTGATGTTGCCCTTGTAGCGTTCGATCATCGCGGGCACCTGCTCGCTCTGATCGGGATGGACGATGAATACGATTTCATAATGCCGCATCAAGTTTCCTTTCGGTTCAGCCCCCCGCTGCGGTGCGGTGGAGCAAGGTAGTAAAGTCAAAAAAGCAATCCCCGGCAAACCGGGGACTGCAAATCATACGCTTTTTGCCTGGCAAATCAAGCCGGTCGCCACACCCGGCGGTCAGTTCAGGTCACGCAATCGACGTAATACGTGGCCTTGCCGTCGACCACATCCTCGACCAGACCGTGGACATCGGTCTCGAAGCCAGGGAATTTCACGTTGAAATCGCGGGTGAACTGCAGATAGCGCACGATGGTGCTGTTGAAACGCTCGCCCGGAATCAGCAGCGGGATGCCCGGCGGGTAAGGCGTGACCAGCATGGCGGTGATGCGGCCTTCGAGCTGGTCGATCTCGACCCGCTCGATCTCGCGGTGCGCCATCTTGGCGAAGGCATCCGCCGGCTTCATCGCCGGGGCCATTTCCGACAGGTACATCTCGGTGGTCAGGCGCGCCACGTCGTTGGCCCTGTAGATGGCGTGAATCTGGTTGCACAGATCCTTGAGCCCGGTTTTTTCGTAGCGCGGGTGCTTCTCGATGAATTCGGGCAACACGCGCCACAGCGGCTGGTTCTCGTCATAGTCGGCCTTGAACTGCTGCAGCGCGGTCACCAATGTATTCCAGCGGCCCTTGGTGATGCCGATGGTGAACATGATGAAGAAGGAATACAGGCCGGTCTTCTCGACGATGACGCCGTGCTCCGCCAGATACTTGGTGACGATCGCCGCCGGGATGCCCCAGTCGGCGAACGCGCCGTCCATGTCCAGCCCGGGCGTGATGACGGTGGCCTTGATCGGGTCGAGCATGTTGAAGCCGGGCGCGATCTTGCCGAACTCGTGCCAGCGCTCGCCTGCCGCCAGCATCCAGTCCTCGCGGTCGCCCACGCCTTCCTCGGCCAGCTTCTGCGGACCCCACACCTTGAACCACCAGGAGTCGCCGAATTCCTCGTCGACCTTGCGCATGGCGCGGCGGAAATCCAGCGCCTCGCGGATCGATTCCTCCACCAGCGCGGGGCCGCCGGGCGGCTCCATCATCGCGGCCGCCACGTCGCACGAGGCGATGATGGCGTATTGCGGCGAGGTCGAGGTATGCATCAGATAGGCTTCATTGAAGCGGTGAAAATCGAGCTTGCGCGTCTCCGAGTCCTGCACCAGGATCTGCGAGGCTTGGGAGAGGCCCGCCAGCAGTTTGTGCGTCGACTGGGTGGCGAATACCAGCGCATCCTTGGCGCGTGGGCGGTCCTTGCCGATGGCGTGCATGCCGCGATAGAAATCGTGGAAGGTGGCGTGCGGCAGCCAGGCTTCGTCGAAATGCAGGGTGTCGATGTAGTCGCCGAGCAGATCCTTGATCATGTCGACGTTGTAGAGAATGCCGTCGTAGGTTGACTGGGTGATGGTGAGGATGCGCGGCTTGCGCTTTACGTCCTTGGCAAACGGATGCGCGGCGATTTTCTTTTCGATATTCTCCGGACGGAATTCATCCAGCGGGATCGGCCCGATGATGCCATAGTGGTTGCGCGTCGGCGTCAGGAAGATCGGGATCGCGCCGCACATCATGATCGCGTGCAGGATGGATTTGTGGCAGTTGCGGTCGACCACCACGATATCGCCTGGCGCGACGGTGGCGTGCCAAACCATCTTGTTGGACGACGAGGTTCCGTTGGTGACGAAGAACAGGTGGTCGCAGTTGAAGATGCGCGCCGCGTTGCGCTCCGACGCGCCCACCGGGCCGGTGTGATCGAGCAGTTGGCCAAGTTCGTCGACCGCGTTGCAGACATCGGCGCGCAGCAGGTTCTCGCCGAAGAACTGGTGGAACATCTGGCCAATCGGCGACTTCAGGAAGGCCACCCCGCCGGAGTGCCCGGGGCAGTGCCAGGAATACGAGCCGTCAGCCGCGTAATGGGTCAGCGCGCGGAAGAACGGCGGCACCAGGGAATCGAGGTAGGCGCGCGCTTCGCGCCCGATATAGCGGGCGAGGAATTCAGGCGTGTCCTCCAGCATGTGGATGAAGCCGTTGAGCTCGCGCAGGATGTCGTTCGGGATATGACGGGCGGTGCGGGTTTCGCCGTGCAGGAAAATCGGGATCTCGGCGTTGCGGAACCGCACTTCCTCGACGAAGGCACGCAGTTTTTGCAGCGCCGCATTGGCATCCTCGGCCGATCCTGCCAGTTCCTCATCGTCGATGGACAGCACGAAAGCCGAGGCACGCGCCTGCTGCTGGGCAAACGAGGTCAGGTCGCCGTAGTTGGTAACGCCGAGCACTTCCATGCCTTCCTTTTCGATCGCCTCGGCCAGGGTGCGAATGCCCAAACCCGACGCGTTCTCGGAGCGGAAATCTTCGTCAATGATGACAACGGGAAAACGGAAGCGCATGGCCTGCTCCAGAGGGAAGCCGTCGGAATGGGCGGATTAAAAAAGCGGATTATACGAATCCCGGGTGTCCCAGGGATTAAATTTTCGGCAGGGTAACGCCAACCTGGCCCTGGTACTTGCCGCCGCGGTCCTTGTACGAGGTCTCGCAGACCTCGTCGGATTCGAGGAACAGCATCTGCGCCACGCCTTCGTTTGCGTAGATCCGCGCGGGGAGCGGCGTCGTGTTGGAAAACTCGAGCGTCACGTGGCCTTCCCACTCGGGCTCGAGCGGGGTCACGTTGACGATGATGCCGCAGCGCGCATAGGTGCTCTTGCCGAGGCAGATGGTCAGCACGCTGCGCGGGATGCGGAAGTATTCCACCGTGCGCGCCAGCGCGAAGGAATTCGGCGGGATGATACAGGAATCGCCTCTGACCTCGACGAAGGAGTTCGGATCGAATGCCTTGGGGTCGACGATCGTGGTGTTGATATCGGTGAACAGCTTGAATTCGTTGGCGCAACGCACGTCGTAGCCGTAGCTCGACGTGCCGTACGACACGATGGACTTGCCGCCGGCCTGTTTGATCTGCCCCGGTTCAAACGGTTCGATCATGCCATGCTCAGCCGCCATGCGGCGGATCCATCGGTCGGACTTGATGCTCATCAGGTATTGGAAATGACGATGTTGGGGAATTTTGCGGAGTGATCCACCGCAGTTTCGCCAATCTTAACAGCCACGCGACGCGCAATCTGCTTATAGATATCGGTCACGCGGCCATCCGGGTCCGACACCACTGACGGCTTGCCGGAGTCGGTGTCGGCGCGAATGCTGCTGTCGAGCGGCAATGCACCAAGGAATTCGACGCTGTAGTCCTTGCACATGCGCTCACCCCCGCCTTCGCCGAAGATGCGTTCTTCGTGGCCGCAGTTCGAGCAGATGTGCAGGCTCATGTTTTCGACCACGCCGATGATGGGGATGCCCACTTTCTCGAACATCTTCAGTCCCTTGCGCGCGTCGATCAGCGCGATGTCCTGCGGCGTGGTGACGATCACCGCGCCGG
>JBLMYH010000281.1:0-2859 GCA_050258175.1 Hyphomicrobiaceae bacterium | reverse complement strand
GGCGGGAATTCTCCGGCAGCAGTGTCTCGATCGGTCGTCCCAGGACTTCGGTGGCCGAGAAACCGAACATCAGTTCGGCTGCCGGGTTGAACTGCACGATGTTCTGGCTTTCGTCCACGCTGATGATGGCGTCCATGGCCGACTCGATCAGCCCTGCCAGCAACTGCTCGTTCTGGCGCGATTCCGCCAGTGCCTGCTGCAGCTGCCGCAGATCGTCCGGCAGATCTCCGCCGGCTGGCGCGCCGCGCATCGCCGGATCGGGCTGGCGATCCCCGGCAAGGCTCGACCGCGCATCACGTTGCGCTGGCTGTCGCTTCTCTCCGGGTTGCTTGATTGCCATGCCCTCCCCCTCCCGTTCTCCCGGCTCCGGCTGCCGCCCAGTCCCGCGTTCCGTTGCGGCTGCGACGCCCCTTGCCTGTCAGGTACGCATCTGGATTCTTCATCAGATGTGATGAAACTTCAAGCCAACTAAAGATTTCCCCAATAGCCTTCATGGACTTCTTTTTTCATGATGAACGAGCCATCCCACGGTTGTCTCACGGCCCCGCAGCGGGCTGCAGCTGATTTTTTCAGTGTGCATCAGACGCCGTCCGGGCTGGCAAGGCTGCCCGGCCTTGCCGAAGCGGCCATGGACTCTGACCTCGCACCCTACGCGATTTTCACAGGACCCAGCTTAGAGGAGCCGGATATGACGATTGAGCAATTGCAGCAACTAGCTTTCGATTTCGGATTCGGGGCATGCGCCCCCTATACCTCGCACACGCAACTCGTCAGAGACATTCAGTTGCGGCGCGGGGGAGAGCCCTGCTTCCTGACCGAGAGACGCTACTCTTGCACAAAAAAATGCGAATTCGGCAAGGAATGCCGCAAGTTGATGGCGCATTGGATGCGCTAAACCGGGACGAGACCGGCCGTCCACTCCGTCCCCCTTGAGTCGATGCAAGGAGCCCCCATGAACATGACATTGCCTGCGCACACGCTGCAGCGAATGGGCGCCGAGAAGCCGTATGTGCCCGCGCGCCGGGCAGCACGCGCTGAAAATCCGTTGCGCGTTCCCTGGGTGCCGGTGGAAATGCCATCCCTTGCGGCAGACACCCTGCGAGGGGAAAGCTTCGTGTGGCCCGACAAGCCGCGCATTCTGATCGCCGACAGTGGGCCCGCCTCTCCCATCCTGGCGCGAATCATGGCGCAGGAGTGCCTGATTCACACGGTGCCGAGCCCTGCGCAGATCCCTGAGACGGCCAGGCAGGCCGATCGGCGTCCCGATCTGATCCTGCTGGACGTCATGGCGCCCGGCCGGGAAGGGCTTGAGGTCTGCCGTCAGCTCAAGGCCGACGACATGACGCAGAGCATTCCGCTCATCCTGATCACCGACCGGGACAACGCGGAAGATGAAGCCTGTGCCCTCCTGCTCGGAGCCGAGGAATGCATCATCCGCCCCTTCCGTCTGGACGTGGTCGAGGCACGCATCCGCAACCAGATCCGTGTCAAACGCAGAAACGACATGCTGGAGCGTTGCGCCAATCAGGACAGCCTCACCGACGTCGCTAACCGGCGCTTTTTCGATTTGACGCTGGACTCCGAATGGCGGCGCGGGCACCGGGACATGCAACCGCTCTCCCTGGTGATGGTGGATATCGATTGCTTCAAGCAATACAACGACCTGTATGGGCACCGCGAAGGCGACCACTGCCTGCGGCAGGTGGCCAAGGCCATGGGTAGGGCGCTTACCCGGCCGGGTGACCTGCTGGCCCGCTATGGCGGCGAGGAATTTGCCGCCATCCTGCCCAACACCGATCTTGAGGGGGCCCGCCTGATGGGCGAGCAGCTGCGCAGGGCGGTCATGGCATTGAACATCCCCCAGCAAAGACCGGACAGCGCCCGGCAGGTCACCATCAGCGTCGGCTGCGCCAGCATGCGCCCCAGCGCGAATCTGACCTGCCACAGCCTGCTGCAGGCCGCCGACGACCGGCTCTACCTGGCCAAGCATTCAGGGCGCAACTGCGTGCGCTAACACGACGCCGTTCAACGCGGCGCGCTGCTGCCGAGACACCCACATGCCAACCGCACTGCGTGCCGTGCAGGCCGATATCACCACCCTCGCCGTAGACGCCATCGTCAACGCGGCCAATTCGTCGCTGCTCGGCGGCGGCGGGGTCGATGGCGCGATCCATCGTGCGGCCGGGCCGGGTTTGCTCGAGGAATGCCGGATGCTGGGCGGCTGCCCGACCGGCGATGCCAGGCTCACGCGCGGCTATCGCCTGCCGGCCCGCTTCGTGATCCACACCGTCGGCCCGGTCTGGCACGGCGGCAATCACGGCGAACCCGAGCTGCTGGCGTCATGCTACCGGCGCGCGATCGAGCTTGCCGCACAGCACGGCATCCGCACGCTGGCCTTCCCCGCCATCAGCACCGGGATCTACGGCTACCCGTTCGAGCCTGCCGCCAGGATCGCCGTCGCCACGGCGCGTTCGGCGGCGCAGGCGTTTCCCAGCCTCCAGGAAGTCGTCTTCTGCTGCCATTCCGCCGATAGCCTGGCAGTTTATGAGAGACTGCTTGGCCAGGCAGCAGCGGCCTAGCCTCCCAATCAAACCCGGGCAAATAGCGCTACGCTCCGGGTTCATGCAAGCGAACCCGCGCGATCTCTCATTCGGCCGCAGCAAGCATCGGCGCCTTGGCCATCCAGCCCCAGGCAACTGGTAGGGGCGATCATGGCGGCATCGTGCACCATCCGGAAATGCCGGCTTATTTCGCTGGAAAGAGAGTGGCAAAAAAAGCCCGGCGCTGCGCGCGAGGAATAGCAGGCCAGAGCGTGCTTGCCCCCCGGTGTCGCGCCTTATACCTGTGCGAGAGTTCATG
>JBLMYH010000280.1:0-16152 GCA_050258175.1 Hyphomicrobiaceae bacterium | reverse complement strand
CCTTAATTCTGTGGACACACGGCGTACATCATGCAGCGCCTCCTTGAGGCGGGGGATGATCTGCCGCAGCGAGTCGAGCGCGGCAGCCGTTTCGCCCGCGCCGATCTGCTCGGCCACTTTTTCCACCGAGAACTTGATCAGGCTGATTGACTGCCCCAGCCCATCGTGCAGATCCAGCGCGATCCGCCGCCGCTCGTCCTCCTGAATCGACACCAGCAGGCCGGATACTTGCCGCAATTTCTCCTGCGACTCGCGCAGGGCCCGCTCGGTCTGTACCCGATTGCTGATATCACGGAGTATGGTGGAAAAGCAGTCGACCAGACCGTCCGCGCCGCGGTGTGCGATGATGACCTGCGAGGTATGAATCTCGCGGCCGGCGCTGTCGCGCATCCTCGACTCCCCTTGCCACAGGCCATTTTCGATTGCGGTGGGGAGGGCGATGTCCCTGATGTTTTGTCTGACATCGTCATCAGCGTGATCGCACAGTTTCTTCTGCGAAATGTCATCCGCATGCTCCAGGCCCAGCATCGCCCGCCCTGCCGGGTTGAGGTAGAGCATGGATTCCGAGACATCGACCATGGCGACGTAATCCGTGGTCTTCTCCAGGATGGTCAGCAGGCGTGCCTGCATTTCCTCGCTCAGTTCACGCCGCTCCACCTCATGCGCGACCTGTTGCGCCAGTTCCTTGTTGCGTCGCTGGATTTTCGCTTCGGCCTGCTTGAGATCGCTGATGTCATCGATGACCACGACCGTATGCAGATCTTCATCCGTGCCGGCCAGGTCGGGGCGGCGTCCGATCAAAGGCTGGATGCGGAGGGAAAAATGGCGATTCAGTACGGGGTCGAACACCTCGCGTGCGGCGCGCCTCCCCGCCATCCTGGACGGCGTAGACTCGTTCCAGAAGCGCTGGAAATAGCAGTCCGGATCAGTGCAATCGCGATGCAGGATATCGTGCAACTGCCTGCCCTTGGCACTGGCGACGCTGCCCAGCCCCCACCATTCCATGGTCCGATTGACGTGAAGCAGGCGCCCTTCGCCATTAATCAGGCAAACCAGCTGTGGCATCAAGTCCACAGCCGATTGCCACTGCTGTTTTGACCGCTCAAGTGCGTGAATGTCCAAGGCTGCAATCCCCAGGGGGCTCCAATCGGCAGATGTCAGTGTTCAATCTAGCAAACTGGACATCGCGAGCGAAGGGGGCCCGCCCGAGCGCCCGGAATGATTCCATGGCACATCGAGGCCTGCAGACGCCCGCAAGGGCCGCCCCCGCCATCCCTGCGCGCTTGATGGTACGCTGCACGGTGCCCTCCTCACGCGCTTCAGCCAGCGCCAACACGATGTATCCTCCACCCCGAGAAATCTGGCTTGTCATCACGCATCTAGGCGCCGCCAGCATCATGCTGCCGATGCTCCTGATGATCACGGCCGAGCTTTGGCTGGCCGAGCGGAGATCCGACCTCCTGGCCTGGACGCTGGCGATGACGGCCGGTGTCGGGGTCGTGCTTGCCAGCAAGATCGCCTTTATCGGCTGGGGCTGGGGTATCCCTTCCCTGAATTTCACCGGCATCAGCGGTCACACCATGCTGGCCAGTTCGATCCTCCCCGTGTGGATGGGCTGGCTGCTGGCGGGACCGACCCGGCGTTTCAGCCTGCCTGGCGTTCTGCTGGGGCTGGCCATCGGCGCCGTGGTCGGCTGGTCAAGGCTGGTCCTGGGCGCGCATAGTCCCAGCGAAGTGATCGCCGGCTGGCTGCTGGGAATGGTGATCAGCCTCATCGGCTATGCACTGATGCGAAGACCGTGCCCTGCCCAAGGCTGGGCCAAACTCGCCGGAATGACGCTGTTGCTGGCCTTGAGCCCGTCCATTTCCAGTTACCTCCCCACCCACAAGTGGGAAGTCGGGCTTGCGCTGGCGCTGTCGGGCCATACCCACCCGCATAAGCGCCAGGATCTCCATCGTCCGGCCCCCTTGATGGCGGCGGGACCGCTGCAGCTCGAGTAGCTCGCGGCTTCTTTCTTCTTATGCTCGCGCCCGAACCGCGCGCACCCGCCACCGCACGGGCGGGTGCGCGCTGAGCCAGGCGGGATGAGCCTGGCTGACAGCGAGCCACTCCTGCAGGGCATCGACCGCCTCGGGCCCCAGCGCCCGGGCGGCACTACGGTCGGCATCCAGTTCGAAGAGCCAGTGCAGCATCAGCCAGAGCAGCAGGAATCCGCCCGTTGCGACCCAGGTGGCCAAGGATTTCAGATCATCCGGCAGCACGACCGTAAAGGCCAGCAGCGGCAGCAACGCAGCGAGCCGCTGCCGCAGCGTGGCATGGGTGGCAGCACGTGCCAGCAGGAATTTCAGCCCCGCCGGGCTGAGCCGGCTCACCAGACCGGTGGAGACAAATACCTCGCACTGACTCGGCACCAGGCCGGCGGTCAGCACGAAAGGCATTGCATGGTCGAATAGCTGCACCGGCGGTTGCGGCAGGCCGGCATCGGCCAGCCCCGCCTGCCCCTGTTCGAGCGCGGCGTGGAGAGGATTCGCGGCGAGCGTGCTCGCCGCCATGGACCGGCAGATAGCCGGCGCGAACCAGAAGCCGAGCACCACCAGCGCGCCCTGATAGACGGCCGACAGCCTCAGATAGAGGGCGGTATGCGCCCAGGCGGCGGGCACCAGCAGGTCGGGTCCGAAGTAGGCCAGACTGCTTGCGAGCAGGAACAGCCAGGTGCGCCGGGGTGAGGAAGGAATCATGTCGGCGGGCGAAGGCTGGGAATCAATACGGGCGGTAGTCCTCGCCCTCGGCGAAGCGGCGCTGCCAGTGCTCGAGATATATCCGGGCAAGGGCCGGATTGTTCCAGTTGACGAGGACGTTCTCGCTGTTCCGGTAGGCGGCGGCGTCACTGTAGTTGAAGCTGCCGGTCTCCACCGTCCGGGCATCGGCGATGATCACCTTGTCGTGGTGGATCGAATAGGCCGAGATCGTCCGGATCCGGCATCCCGCGTTCGCCAGCGCTGCCAGCGCATGCCGCGCCCTGCCCGAGCGGTCATCGATGAGGTTCGCCTTGTGGTCCACCACCAGTGAGACCGCCACCCCGCGGTGACGCGCATCGCGCAGCGCCGCGGTAATCCTTGCCGACGTGAAGGTATAGGCAAGGATACGGATTTCCCGCTGCGCCGAGCCGATCACCCTTAGGACCAGTTGCTCGGCGCCTGCATTCGGCGAGAAGCCCACTTCGAGTCGCCCCGCCGCCGGCACCGCGATGGCCGGGGCGTTGAACGCATCGACGCTTCCTGCCGCCGGGTGCCAACGAGCGAAGGCAGGGGCCGCGGCACAGAGCACGCTTGCAGCAAGCAGGGCGAAAGAACGATGGCGCGGCATTGCAGGGTTCTGCTGAAAAACGAACAGTTTACCGGTCATCCGGCGGGAGCCGGGCGGGATGACTTCCGCGCGACACGCAAGCACAGAAAAAGGCCAGCATCCGGCTGGCCCTCTGAGCACACCCAGCTTCAGGCCGCGGCCAGCGCCTGCTTGCGGTAGCGATTCAAATCGCGCACGTTTTCGAAGGTCTGCCCCAGCAGGTTCGACAGATTGCGCAGGATGCCGCCGACCACCTTGTTTTCCCACGTGTCGTCAAAATGGATCTGCTCGTCGAGCCAGTGCTCCAGCCACTCGGGATTGGGCAGGCGCGACTGGATGGTGTCCTTGGGGAATAGCGCTTCGTTGACGTGCAGGTTGGTTGGGTGCAGGGCCTTGTCCGAGCGCTGGCTGGAGGCCATCAGAAAGCCGATCTTGGCGAAGGCGGCAGCCACGCTCTGGCCGCCCTCCTTCAGCGCGCGCTTCATGTATTGCAGGTAGGCGCCGCCGTGGCGGCCCTCGTCGCGCGAGATCGTTTCGTAGATCTGCTTGATGACCGGCTCGGTATGCCATTCGGACGCGCACTTGTACCACTGCGTCAGCCGCACTTCGCCGCAGAAGTGCAGCATCAGCGTTTCCATCGGCGGCGCCGGGTCGAACGGGAAGCGGATGGCGTGCAGTTCGTCCTCGGTGGGCGCCAGGTCGGGCTTGAAGCGGCGCAGGTATTCCATCAGCACCAGCGCATGCTTCTGTTCCTCGTAGAACCAGATCGACATGAAGGCGGAGAAGTCGCTGTCGTGGACGAAGTCGCGCAGGAACATCTCGGTGGCCGGCAGGGCGGCCCACTCGGTGATGGCGTTCATCTTGATCGTGAGCGCCTGTTCGTCGGTGAGCTTGCTGCCGTCGAACTTGTCCCACGGAATATCGGTTTCCATGTTCCAGCGGGCGCGTTCGAGGGATTTGAAAAGGTCGATGTAAAGCATGTTGAGTGGTGGGGCAGGATCATCGGGGTTACCCCCGGCTGCCGATTGTTGTCTGAATGGGTGACATTTTAGTGTCTTTCCATGATTTTTCCCTCTTTCTTGCCATACTTGCTGTCTGCCTGCCGGGCATGCGGAGGGTCCCGCGGGGCGCATGCCGGCTCCGCCAATCATGGCGGCTGCGCGGCTCGTCGGAGAGGCCGTCGAGTCTGGGATGCCCGCCTTCCCCGCATACTGGAAGTGGCATAATGATCAGCTCTCCCGCACTTTCCGCCCCCCGATGACGCCTGATCGAGTTCCCTCTGCACTGCCCGACACGTTCGCCCTGCACGAAGGCGAACTGCTCGCGCTGCAGGAGAATGCAGCGCGGACGCTCGGCCTGCCCGCTACCCATTTTCGGGATACCTTGGCCGATGGCTCCCCCGCGCCTGCGCTGGCCGTCATCCCGGCGGGCACATTCGAATGCGGCGCGGCGCCGCAGGAAGCCGCACCGGCACAGGATCGCCCGCGCCGCACCACGCTGATCGAGCGCGCCTTTGCCCTCGGCGTGCATCCGGTCACGACGGAAGAGTTCGAGGCCTACGCCCGCGCAACCGGCTGGCGGCGGCGTGCCGAACTGCTCTGGCTGTCCGGCCGCAAGCCGGTCATCAACGTGCGGCAGACCGAGGCACGCGATTATTGCGCCTGGCTGAGCCAGCAGACCGGCCAGCACTACCGCCTGCCCACCGAGCAGGAATGGGAATACGCCTGCCGCGCCGGTGCGGCGAGCGCCTATCCGCAGGGTGATCGCGTCACGCCGGCGGATGCGCTCTACAACGCCCGGCAGGGCTTCGACGCCACGCATCCCAAACGACCGCGCCTGTTGTCGCGCTGCTTTGTCCGCTGCGGGGCAATGGAAGTCGGCCGACTGCGCCCCAACCGCTGGGGGCTGTACGACATGTCAGGCAATGTCTGGGAATTCACCGCCAGTCCCTGGACCCGCGACCACGCCACCCCGCCCGAGCGCCCCCTGCCCGGCAAGCCGCAAGCCATCGTCACCAAGGGCGGTTCCTGGTTCGACGGCCCTGAAGACTGCCGGGCCGCAGCCCGCCGCCGCAGGCTGGAGAACGAGCTCGACGTCAACCTGGGCTTCCGTGTCGTGCGCGAAATCTAGGGCGATCGCGAGGGCGCTGCCTGGCGAGTCCTGATTCCCGGCGCCAAGCACCCATGACGGGTTCGACAAGCGGCATCACCTATAAAGAGGGAAGCGCCCGTCGAATCAAAAGGAAGCCGGATGCAATTCAAGGACTACTACCAGATCCTGGGGGTGGCGCGCGATGCCACCGCGGATGAAATCCGCAAGGCCTTCCGCAAGCTTGCGCGCAAATACCACCCCGACGTTTCCAAGGAGGCTGATGCCGAGTTGCGCATGCAGGAGGTCAACGAGGCCAATGCCGTGCTCTCCGACCCGGAGAAGCGTGCCGCCTACGATCAGTTGGGACGCGGCCATCACCCCGGCGAGGATTTCCACCCGCCGCCGGACTGGGATGCCGGATTCGAATTTACCGGACCGGCCTACTCCCCCCACGATGCCGCCGCCTTCAGCGACTTCTTCGCCGAGCTGTTCGGCCGCATGGGCGGTGCGCATGGTGCCCGCCACGCCCACGCCGGCTTCCGGGCGCAGGGCGAGGATCACCACGCCAAAGTGCTGCTCGACCTGGAAGATGCCTTCAGTGGCGCGACCAGGCAGATTTCGCTGCGGGTACCGAAGATGGATGCCCACGGGCGGGTCCAACTGGAAACCCGCACGCTCAACGTAAAGATCCCCAAAGGCGTGCGCTCCGGCCAGGTCATCCGCCTGGCCGGCCAGGGGGCGCCCGGGATGAACGGGGCGCCCGCGGGAGACCTGTTACTGGAAGTGCAGTTCAAGCCGCATCCGCGCTTCCGCGCAGAGGGCCGCGACCTGCATCGGACCCTGCCGGTGGCGCCGTGGGAAGCGGCCCTGGGTGCCATCGTTGCGGTGGACCTGCCGCAGGGCAGCGTCAAGGTACGCATACCCGAGGGTGCCCAGAGCGGACGGCAGTTGCGCGTGCGCGGCCATGGCATTCCCGGCCAGCCGCCCGGCGATCTGCTGCTTGACATCCGCGTGGTGCTGCCGCCGGCCACCACGCCGAAGGCGCGCGAACTGTATGAAACCATGGCGCGCGACCTGGCCTTTGACCCGCGCGGACACGGAGGGGCTTGAGCCATGCGCGAGGACGAGATTCTGATCGGCTACCTGCTGGAGGACTCCTGGCTGACGCTGGAACAGGTGGCTGCCGCCTGCAGCGTGGAGCCGGCTTGGCTGATCCGCCATATCGAGGAGGGACTGTTCCCGCATGTGGAAAGCGTGGCGGGCACCTGGCGATTCTCCGGCGCAAGCCTGCTGCGCGCACGGCGCATGCGGCAATTGGAGCGTGACTTCGATGCCGTGCCGGAACTCGCTGCCCTGGTGGCCGACCTGCTGGAAGAGATGGATCTGCTGCGGGAGATCAGCCGCAACGCAGAGCGGCCGGGCTGACGCCCCCGGAGACCCGCTAGATCACAAGTTCTTCCCTGGCCTGAACCAGCGCCTGCGCCAGCCGCACGCCACTTTCCCAGGCGCGTTCGACCCCAACGCCGGCGATGCCGTCGCCGATCACGGCAACGCGGTTTTCCCGGTCGCTCACCCAGAAGCCGCCAGCCGACGTTTCCGGGCGTGCATGGCGCCACAGATGGGACGCTTCGATTTCGACCGGCCACGGCAGCCCAAGCAGGCCCATCAGGGCCGAAGCCGCACGGTTGCTGGCCTCCATCTCGGAGGCCTCGAGGTAGGTTTCGGCAAATTCATGGGTGCTGTGCACGGCCCACAGGCCGGGGCCGTCCGTGCTTTGGCGCACTGCCAGATTCAGCAAATGGTCGTCGAACTTGATGACGTCCGCCGCAGGCCCGCCTTCCCAGCGCATCAGGAACGACCAGATCGGGCGATAGCGCACCTCGCCCAGCCGCTCGCGCAACAGCGGCAGCGCATCGAGCATGGGAATCGCCTGCGGCGTGGGCACGCTGCAGATCACGCAGTCGTAATCGCCGCGAAGCTCGCCGTTTTCCATAACGAGGGTACGCGGCTGCAGGGCGACCACGCGCGACTCGGTGTGCAAACGGGCCTTGCCGAGTAACTGGCGGACCAGCTGCGACGGCTCTATGGTCGGGCGGTAATGGTTCTGCAACTGCGCCTCCCCCCACGAGAGGGTGGCGCGCCCCTGCAGGATGCTGCCGCGCACCGGCGCAACCCAACCCTGCCGGGTCCAGTCGCGCAACTGGCTGCGAAAGGGCTCACGTTTGGCCGAAATAAAAGGGGTTCCCAGCGTCGCCCAGCCCTGTTCCGTACGCCGGGTGGACAGGCGTCCGCCTGCGCCATGCGCCTTGTCGAACACGTCGACTTCCCAGCCTGCTGCGGCGAGCGTACCCGCACAGCTCGCGCCGGCGATCCCTGCCCCGACGATGCCTGCCTTGAGCGTGGTTCCTGACGCGTCAGCGCCGCTAGAACCACGGCCTGCCCCTTGCGGGTGGAGTTTTGTCATTCCTGTCTGTCCTTGTGCGTGAACGTGCGGTGACGCGGTTGGTGCGCCCTCGGGACAGCCCATGCCGCACCCCGCCTGTCCGGTTTCATGCCTAACTCTATCAGTAAATTCTTAAGTACCGAACCGCAGACCCTGTTCCGCCTGATGAGGGCGTGTTCAGGCCACAGCCTTCTGCATGGCCACGTGAGGTATGCCGGCCTCCTCGTATTCCCCGCCCAGTGGAACAAAACCGGCGCTTGCATAAAAAGCAGCTGCGTGGGTCTGGGCGCTGAGCCGCAGCAGGGTATGGCCGTGCCTGCGCGCCGTTTGCATGACCTCTGCCAGCAAGGCGCGGCCCACACCCCGCCCGCGCCAGGCCGGCAGCACGGCCATGCGGCCGATATGCCCGTCCGGCAATAGACGGGCGCAGCCAATGGGCGAGCCATCCTCGGCGACAGCGAGCCAATGCGTCGAGACGGGATCGTGTTCGTCCCACTCCATCTCCTCCGGCACGCCCTGCTCGTCGATGAACACCGCGCGTCGTACGGCGCTGAGGCGCGCCGCATCGCGGGCCCAGTCGGTTTGGCTGATCGTGAACGCCACCACGTTGAGGCGCTAGACGCGGGCAAACCGCCGTGCCGCGCGATGGCCGCGCGCGGCCCGGACGCCGCGCAGCGTCCATAGTCCGGCGAGGAAATAACTGCCGGTGATGAGAAGCGACTGCCGATGGTCGCCATGGCTCACCCAGCTGGCAATGCCGTAGGTCAAGGGGCCGACGATCGAGGCCAGCTTGACCGCGAGGCCCCACAAGCCGAAGAACTCGGCCTCCTGTGTCGGTGGCGCCAACAGCCCCACCATGGCGCGTCCCGCCGACTGCGAGGCGCCCATGCACAGGCCGGCCAGATTGGCCGCCACCCAGAACATGCGCTGGTCAGGCGCGGCCCAGGCCAGCAGTACCATGGCGATCCAGCCGATCAGGGTCCAGGTAATGGTGCGCACATGGCCGATGCGGTCCTGCACGTGGCCGAAAACGAAGGCGCCGAGGGCCGCCGTAATGTTGACCACCAGCACCAGCAGAATGGTTTGCTGGGTGCTGAAGTGGAAAGCCTGGTTGGCGTAGATCGCCGCCAGCGTGATGACGGCCTGAATGCCGGCCTGATACAGCACCGTGCAGACGAGAAAACGCCTGAGGTCGGGCAGGTACTCGAGGTGGCCGAGGGTGTGCCGCACCTGCGCCCAGGCGCTGCGTGCCGAGCGGCCGTGTTGCGGTAGCGCGCGCTCGCGCAGAAGCAACAGCGTCGGCAGGCTCGCCAGCATGAAAAGTGCGGCCGTGATCAGCATGGAAACCGGGACGAAGGCCGTCGCGGCCTGGCCGCGCGCCTGCGCCCAGCTGATGTAGGCCAGGCTCGCGCCCAGCGACACCAGCCCGCCCACATAGCCGAGCGACCAGCCCCAGCCCGACACCCGCCCCAACGCACGCGGGCGCGCGAGTTCGTTCAGGAAGGCGGCGATCAGGTTTTCGCCGGTGCCGAAGAAATAGTTGGAGAGCACCAGCCCGATGACCGCCAGCGCCAGCGCCCCCGGCACCGCGAAGTACAGCAGCGCGGTAAAGCCGACGCAGCCCAGCGTGGTAAGCCACAACAGCATTTTCTTGTTGGCATGGGCGTCGGCATAGGCGCCGATCAGCGGCGCAGTGAGCATCACCAGCGCATAGGAAACTGACAGCGCGAGCGTCCAGACGAACGTTGCCCACGGCGCGTTACCGGCCACCGCAGCGACGAAATAGGCGCTGAAGACGGCGGTGATGACAACCGTCGTGTAGCCCGAATTGGCGAAGTCGTACATCGCCCATGCCCACACTTCGCGGCGCCGCACGCCGGGTTGCAACATGCCTGCCATCAGACGGTCTCGTCCTCGGCCTGCTGCTGCAGCGCCCACATGTGGGCGTAGGTGCCGTTCTTCGCCAGCAGTTCGGGGTGCCGCCCGCGCTCGACGACACGCCCGCCTTCCATTACCAGGATCTCGTCAGCCTCGACCACGGTGGAAAGGCGGTGCGCGATGACGAGGCTGGTGCGGCTCCGGGCAATTTCGAGCAGTTCGCTCTGGATCGCCTTTTCGGTCCTGGTGTCGAGTGCCGAGGTGGCCTCGTCCAGAATCAGGATGGCCGGGTTCTTCAGCAAGGTGCGGGCGATCGCGACGCGCTGCTTCTCTCCGCCCGAAAGCTTCAGCCCGCGTTCACCCACCACCGTCTCCCAGCCTTGTGGCAGGCTTTCGATGAAGTGCAGGATGTGCGCCGCACGCGCCGCCTCGATCACCTCGTTGCGGCTCGCGGCGGGCCGGCCGTAGGCGATGTTGTAGTAGATGCTGTCGTTGAACAGAACGGTGTCCTGCGGCACCACGCCGATGGCGGCGCGCAGGCTGTCCTGCGTGACGTGGCGGATGTCCTGGCCATCGATGCGGATGCTGCCGGCGCCAACGTCGTAGAAGCGGAACAGTAGCCGGGCCAGCGTCGACTTGCCGGCGCCGCTGGAACCGACCGCCGCCACCGTCTTGCCGGCCGGAATGACGAAACTGACGTCATGCAGGATCGGGCGGTCGGCGTTGTAGGCAAAGCTGACATGCTCGAACCTCACCTCGCCCGCCACCACCTCTAGATCACGCGCATCCTTCGCATCCTCGATCTCGCGCGGGCGCTGCAGCAGGGCAAACATGCGCTCGACGTCGGTGATCGATTCCTTGATTTGGCGATACATCACGCCGAGAAAGCTGAGCGGCTGGAACATCTGCAGCAGGAAGGCATTGACCATGACCAGGTCGCCCAGCGTCAGCGTGCCATGGACCACGCCATTGGCGGCGCGTAGCACCATCAGCGTGACCCCGATCGCAATGGTGCCGGCCTGGGCGGCATTCAGCATGCCAAGTGAGCGCTGCGATTTGAGTGCCATCCTTTCCCACTCGATCAGGCTGTTGTCGTAGCGTTCGGCCTCGTATTTCTCGTTGCCGAAGTATTTGACCGTCTCGTAGTTCAGGAGGCTGTCGATGGCACGCCCGTAGGCTTCGGAATCGAGGGTATTGGCGCGTCGCACGAACTGGGTGCGCCACTCGGTGATGGTGACGGTGAAGCCGATGTAGGCCGCCAGGGTGATCAGCGTAAGCAGCCCGAACACCCAGTCGAGCTTGAAGAACAGGATGCCCGCCACCAGTAGAATTTCCAGCACCGTGGGGGTGATGCGGAACAGCAGATAGCCGACCAGGCTGGACAGCGCCTTGGAGCCGCGCTCGATGTCGCGAGTGATGCCACCCGTTTGGCGTTCCAGATGAAAGCGCAGCGACAACGCGTGCAGGTGCTGGAACACCGCCATGCTGATGCGCCGCATGGCACGCTGCGTCACCTTGGCGAACACCACGTCGCGCAGGTCGGCAAAAGTGGTGCTGGCGAAGCGCAACAGGCCATAGCTCAGGATGAAGGCCAGCGGCAGCACCAGTTCGGGCCGCTGCTTGTCGAGCGAATCGATGATTTCCTTCAGCACCAGCGGCACCGCGACCGACGCCAGCTTGGCGCCGACCAGCAATGCCAGCGCCAGCAGCACACGGCCACGGAACTCCCACAGATAGGGGAACAGGCGGCCGACGGAGCGCAGGCTGGGATCGCCGGGCGGCGGCGGGGGCGAATGGGAATGAACGGCAGGATGCATCAGGTCAGGTAGAATTGCGGATTCGGTTTTCCCTGATTTTACGTCCATGCGGCACATTCCGGCGGTGGACGAAAACAATGGCATGAAGCTCTACGGTATTCCCAACTGCACCACGGTGAAAAAAGCGCGCGCCTGGCTTGCCGGGCACGCGCTCGACGTTGCCTTCCACGACTTCAAAAAACAGGGCGTCGACGCAGCCTGGCTGCACCAGGTCGTGGCACAAATCGGCTGGCAGCCGCTGCTCAATACGCGCGGCACCACCTGGCGCAAGCTGTCCGATGCGGAAAAGGCGGCCGCCAGCGACGAGGCCGGTGCGATTGCGCTGATGCGAGCCCAGCCCAGCGTGATCAAGCGCCCGCTGCTGGAGCGCGACGGCCGCTACCATCTCGGTTTTGCCGAAGATCAATACGAAGCACTATTCGGAGCCTGACCCTGCATGGCCAATGAAACTTTCGAGCTTGCGGTCGAACTGCTGAAGCGCCGCTCGCTGACCCCCGACGACGCCGGCTGCCACGATCTCATCGCTGCGCGGCTGCAGAAGCTCGGCTTCCATATCGAGCGCCTTCGCCATAACGGCGTCGACAACCTGTGGGCGCGCAAGGGCACGGCGTCCCCCGTCGTCTGCTTCGCCGGTCACACCGACGTGGTGCCGACCGGGCCGCTCGACCAGTGGCTGTCCGACCCCTTCGAGCCGACGGTGCGCGACGGCAAACTCTATGCGCGCGGCGCCGCCGACATGAAGACCTCGGACGCGGCCTTCGTCACCGCCACCGAGCGCTTCCTCGCCGCGCATTTCGATCACAACGGCTCGATTGCCTTCCTGCTCACGTCCGACGAGGAAGGTCCCGCCACTGACGGCACGATAAAGGTGGTCGAAGCGCTGAAGGCCCGCAATGAACTGCTCGACTACTGCATCGTCGGCGAGCCTACCAGCGCCGCTGAGTTCGGCGACACCATCAAGAACGGCCGCCGCGGCTCGCTGTCCGGCACGCTGCGCGTCAAGGGCGTGCAGGGCCACATCGCCTACCCCCATCTGGCGAAGAACCCGATCCATCTGGCCGCGCCGGCGATCGCCGAGCTCGCCGACACCATGTGGGACGAAGGCAATGCCTACTTCCCGCCGACCACCTGGCAGATTTCCAACATCCACGGCGGCACCGGCGCCAGCAACGTCATTCCCGGCGCGGTCGAGATTCAGTTCAACTTCCGCTTTTCCACCGCCAGCACCGCCGATGGCCTGATGGACGCGGTGCACGAAATTCTCGACAGCCACGGCCTCGACTACGAAATCGACTGGAGCCTGTCGGGCAAGCCTTTCCTGACCCCGCGCGGCCCCCTGTGCGACCGGCTCAGCGAGGCGATCCGCGAAGTCACCGGCCTCACCCCCGAGCTGTCGACCACCGGCGGCACCTCGGATGGCCGCTTCATCGCCGACATCTGCCGCGAAGTGGTCGAGTTCGGCCCGCTCAACATGAGCATCCACAAGCTGAACGAGCACGTCGCGGTGGAGAATATCGAGCAGTTGGCGGCGATTTACCAAAAGACGCTGGAAAAGCTGCTGGGCTAACCCTTACAAGAATCGGCGCGATGAAACATTTCGAAGACACCGAATCCCTCATCACCGTGCGCGACTGGCTGCGCTTCGCGGTGTCGCGCTTCAACGAGGCCAAGTTGTTCTTCGGCCACGGCTCCGACAATGCCTTTGACGAAGCGGCCTACTTGATCCTGCACACCCTGCACCTGCCGCTCGACCGCCTCGAGCCCTTCCTCGATGCCAGCCTCACCCACGGCGAGTCAGAGCAGGTGCAGGCAGTGATCGAACGGCGGGTGCGCGAGCGACTGCCCGCCGCCTACCTGACGAACGAGGCCTGGCTAGGCGAGCACCGTTTCTATGTCGACGCGCGCGTGATCGTGCCGCGCTCCTTCATCGCCGAACTGTTGCATGAACAGCTGGTGCCTTGGGTGGAAAACCCGGATGAGGTCACGCGTGCGCTCGACCTGTGCACGGGATCGGGCTGCCTGGCCATCCTCGCGGCGCTGGCCTTTCCCCATGCCGAGGTCGATGCAGTCGACCTGTCGAAGGATGCGCTGGATGTCGCCGCGAAGAACGTCGAGGATTACGGCCTTGCGGACCGCATCGATCTCATCGAATCGGATTTGTTCGCGGCACTGGACGGCCGTACCTACGACCTCATCCTCAGCAACCCGCCCTATGTGAACGCCGAATCGGTCGCGGCGCTGCCGCCGGAATATCAGGCAGAACCGGCGCTGGCGCTGGGCTCGGGCGAGGACGGCCTCGACGCCACCCGGCAGATTCTGGCCAAGGCCAAATCCCATCTCAATCCCGGCGGCCTGCTGGTGGTCGAAATTGGCCACAACCGCGATGCCCTGGAAGCCGCCTACCCCGCCTTGCCCTTCACTTGGCTCGACACTGCCAGCGGCGATCAGTTCGTGTTCATGCTGCGGCGCGAGGATCTCGCCACCCTGTAATCAGGCCGATCTCGGGGTAGCCTGCCGGTCCAGCAGCGCGGCGAGTTTGTCAGCGGCTTGCGGCCGTCCCATCAGGTAGCCCTGACCGTAGTCGCAGCCGCGATTCCGTAAAAAGTCGTACTGCTCGGACGTTTCGATGCCTTCCGCGATGACCTCCATCTCCAGCGCTTTTGCCAACGCGAGTATCGTCGTGACAATCTGGGTATCGCCTGCCTGATCCGGGACGCGGCGGACGAACGACTGATCGATCTTGAGCGCGTGAAACGGCAGCTGCTTGAGATAGCTGAGACTGGAATAGCCCGTGCCGAAATCGTCGAGCGAGAGCCGCACGCCCATTCTGCGCAGGCTGTCGAGGCTGCCGCGCACTTCGTCATTCAGGATCAGCATCACGTTCTCGGTAATCTCGAGTTCGAGGCACTCGGCCTCGAGGCCAGTGCGCGACAGCGCCTGCGCGACCGATTTCACCAGGCGTCCGCCTTCGAACTGCCGGGTCGATACGTTCACGGCCAGCGTCAACGGCCCGGCCCGGCCCTGTTTCTGCCACGCGCGCAACTGGGCACAGCCGGCCTCCAGCACCCATTCTCCGAGCGAAACGATCAAGCCCGTGTCTTCGGCAGCGGAAATGAAGGCGCCAGGCAGCACCAGCCCCTGCTCGGGATCGTCCCAGCGCAGCAGCGCCTCGACCCGGACAATGCGTCCGCTCCGCAATTCGACGATCGGCTGGTAGTGCAATAACAGTTCGTCACGCTCCAGCGCCTGGCGCAGACGGGTATCGAGGGTCAGCCGTTCGACCACGCGCGCAGTCTGTTGTGCATGGTAGAAGAGGAAGCGATTGCCGCCCTGCTCCTTGGCCTGGTACATGGCGGTATCGGCGTTCTTGAGCAGCGTTTCCACCGACGTCGCGTCGTCCGGATACAACGCGATCCCGATGCTGGCACTACTGTAGATCTGGGTGGAACCGATATTGACTGGCGTGGCCAGACTGTGAAGAAGACGGGTTGCCACCAGTTCGGCATCCGACGTCTTGTCGATTTCGGACACGATGACCACGAACTCGTCGCCGCCGAAGCGGCTCAGATGGTCGTGCGCGCGCAATACCGCCTGCAGGCGCTGGGCGACCTGCTGCAACAGCAGATCGCCGGCGCCGTGTCCCAGCCCGTCGTTGATGTTCTTCAATCTGTCGATATCGATGAACAGCAGCGCCATCCGTTCATCGGTGCCCTGCATGGCAGCCAGCGTCTGGTCGAGCGCGACGCGGAAGCCTTCGCGATTCGGCAGTTGGGTCAGGCCGTCAAAGTAGGCCAGCCGATTCAGATGCAGCTGGGCCTGCTCGCGCTGCCGGATCTCGGACTGCAGCAGATCGGCGCGCCGCTGCAGTTCGCCGGTCTGCCGCTTCAGCTGATAACGCAGCAACGCGACAATCGCCAATGCCAGGATGAACAGGGTGCCGGCTGCGGCCGCAACCCAGGGCAGCCACTGCGGGTAGCGCTCCGTCGGCGAGGCTTCTAGCGCGCGGCGCAAGGACTCGTAGTACATCGAGTGCGGGTCCGCCTTGAGCGCCGCCAGATGACGGTCGAGCGCCTGCAGGAGCACAGGGCTGGCATGCTTCGGCGCAGCGTAGTAAACGAAAACGGGGTTGAACACGATGTCTGTCGCGACCAGGTCGGTTTGATGGGCGTGCAGGGCGGCAAAAATTCTGTTCACCGCGCCCGCATCGGCGCGACGGTCGACGACCGCCTGCAGCACCGCGGAATAGCTGTCCACGTAGACCGGCGTGAAAGGCGCATCAAATTGCCTGGACAGATCGATCAAGGCGTCGCTGTGCGTGCTGCCGCGCATCAGCGCGACCCGCTTGCCCTTGAGGTCGAGCAGCGAGTCGATGCGGGAATCGACGTGGCGGAACACCATGCCCCAGTTGCCCAGCAGGCTCTGCCGGCTGAATTGAAAGCGCTTGGCGCGCGCGTCACTGTAGGCAATCCCTACAAGCAAGTCGATATCGCCCTTGTCCAGACGGGCGAGCAGATGATCCCAAGAATCGGCCACATAGGTGACACGCCAATTCTCCTGTTCCGCCACCCGGCGGATGAC
>JBLMYH010000279.1:0-3716 GCA_050258175.1 Hyphomicrobiaceae bacterium | reverse complement strand
CGGAGTATCCCTTCATGCTTGAAACGGCGATCCTCGGTGCCGGGGACGTGCACGAAATTCTGGCGGACAAGATCCTCCTGGCGGCAAGCGCCGTGCAGGGCATCGAAAACGTGCTTCCGGTCACCGTCCTAGCCCATGACGCCGACGACGGGTGTACGGTCGCGAACTACTACGGCACCGAACTGGTGTTGCCGATTTCGCCCCACCTGGCGAAAGGCGCTGCCGTCAATATCGCCATCCGGTCCAGCGATATCGCCTTGTCCAGGCAGCATCTCAATGGCACGTCCATCCAGAATCAGATCAAGGGGCGTATCTGCGCCATCATCCGCACGCCGGAGCACGCCTTGGTGCAGGTGGATTGCGGCAGCACCCTTCTGGCCGGCATATCGCCGCGGGCCCTGAAGCAAATGAGCCTGCACGAGGGCGAAAGCGTCTATTGCCTGGTCAAGGCCCACGCCTTTTCATACATCGATCCACTGGTCCCCCGGAAGCAGCAAAATGGGCGTCTCTATTAAGACGACCGAAGACGGCCGCAAGGTGGAAGTCATCGAGCGTTCCATCTGCGTGGCCGGAAAGCGGGAAGCGGTGAGCCTCGTGCCGGTGAGCGGCCGCCCCAAGACGCCAAGTCCGGCACATGCCCGGCCTTGACTCGCGCGGCCTGGCGCGCCGGGGCATCCCGGCCCCTGACTAAGCCTGCCTAATTGATGAGCCGGGCTAATAATGCAATCTGTGTAGGAGAAACTCGATGAAATTCGGCGACACGCTCGACATCGCCATCGCGCTCAGCGAACGGCACCCCGATGTCGACCCCAGATATGTGCGATTCACCGATCTCCTGAGTTGGGTGACCCGACTAGAAGGTTTCGATGACGGCATCGACAAATGCAACGAAAAAGTCCTCGAAGCCATCCAGATGGCCTGGATCGACGAACGGAGCTGAAAGCGGATGGATAACCCGACTCGACGGCTTCGCCGCCGGCGGTTCCTGCGGCAAGGCGGCCGCGCGTTTGGAAGTGCCGATGCAGATGGCCGAGTTGGCGCTGCTGCCGAAGGTGCGGGAAACCGCTTCCGATACGCTGCTGGTCGCCCACGGAACCAGTTGCCGGCGCCGGATCGGTATCTATGGACTCCACCCGGCTTGCAAGGAAAAGATTGAGTTTTTGCCTTTCAGTAGATTGCGCGTATCTATGCGGCTTTTGAGTTGAGCGGTTTATCGCTCGAGCCCTGATGCAATGCGCGCGTCGGGATCCTGATAGCCGTTCGGCCTTTGATGGCCACTACCCGGGACGGATTCACCCAACGCCGGTCCGACCTATGGGGCATCGTTCTTTCTTAACCTTCGCAACCTTCGTGTGTTCATTAACCGTTCATAAAAATCCTCACGATTGCCCACCGACCTGCTCTCAGGCGTTCCCGTAATTCGACTGATAGTCCCGCCCATGGGCCAGCATCGCCCAGGCGATACGCGCCAGTTTGTTGGCCAATGCCACCGCGGCAACATTGGCACCCCGTCGTTCGGCTAGGCATCGAACCCAACGCAGCATGCGATCGTCCTTGCCCTCGGCACAGCGCAACGCACTGCGGGCGCCATGGATCAGCAAGGTGCGCAGGTAGCGGTCGCCGCGCTTGGTGATGCCATACAACCGCTGCTTGCCGCCAGTGCTGTGCTCTCGAGGCACCAGTCCGAGATTGGCCGACAGATCCCGACCCGTGTTGAAAGACGTGGCATCAGACACGCTCGCCAGCAGGGCGGTCGCGGTGATGATACCGATCCCCGGCACCGCGAGCAGTCGTCTTGACTGCTCGTTCGTCCGCGCGGCATCGGTCAGACGCCGATCATACGTTTGTAAGCGCGCTTCCTTGTCATCCAGTTGCGCCACCAGGTCACGGAAGGTTTCCTGCGCCATCCCCGACAAACCGTTGCCGGCGTCATTGAGCCACACTGTCAAACGCGCCCGGAATTGGGCGACCCCCAGCGGGAAGATCATGCCGTATTCATGAGCTAACGCACGGATTCGACAGACCATGGCTTGCTTCTCATCCACCAATGCTTGCCGTGCCCGGTGCAGCATCTGTAGATCCTGCTGTGCTTCGGTGTTGATGGCCACATACTTCGTCGCTGCGCGCGAACGGGCTTCGGCGATCGCCGCCGCATCGTTGGCGTCGTTTTTGTTCCCGGTTACATAGGCCCGTGTGTGCTGCGCCGCGATCAACTTGACGTCGTGGCCCAAAGCCCGCAACTGCCGCCCCCAGTAGTGCGAACCGGCGCACGCTTCGATACCCACCGATACCGGCGGCAGATTGGCGAACACCGGCAATACTTCGTCCCGACCTAGGGTCCTCTTCCACACCACCTTGCCGTGCCCATCACGCCCCACGGCCACAAACACGTTCTTGGCAATATCCAATCCGATCACGCTCGCTGTAGTATTCATCTGGGACTCCCCCGCTCAGTTTGCCTGCCGACCCATTCGCCAGGCTTGGCGCATCATGACGCCGTTTATGGGTGCGTGGAGTCCATTTCATTAGCGGTGGCCGGTGTTCAAGCATCCATCCGGCCGGGGGCCTTCAGGCGGCGCTGACGCTTGCGCGTCGCATCCCCTCCGTCGGCACATGGACATACCGCATGCGCCGAGGGCGGGCGTGCCCGATCAGAAATTGGGTTTCTTCTTGGCGTGGTTGTAGCGGTCGATGCTGTCGGTGATTTCCTTCTTGGCTTCCTCGGCGTCATACCAGCCGTCTATCTTGACCCACTTGCCCGGCTCCAGGTCCTTGTAGTGTTCGAAGAAGTGGGCGATCTGCGCCAGTTGGGACTCCGGAATGTCGCGAAAGGAGGCGACCTTGGAGTAGAGCGGGGTGAGCTTGTCGGCTGGTACCGCGAGCACCTTGGCGTCACCGCCGGCTTCGTCGGTCATCTTCAGCAGACCGATGGGGCGGCAGCGCACCACGGAACTGCTGAGCAAGCGTGCGGGGGAGATCACCAGCACGTCGACCGGGTCGCCGTCCTCCGAGAGCGTGTGGGGGACATAGCCGTAATTGCAGGGATATTGCATGGCCGTGCCCATGAAACGGTCGACAAACAGGGCGCCGGTCTCCTTGTCCACCTCGTATTTGACCGGGTCGCTGTAAGCCGGGATCTCGATGACGACGTTGATGTCGTTGGGAATGTTCTTGCCGGAACTGACTTTCATCAAAGGCATGGGATGAAACTCCTTTCAATGTAAATCAGCGCAGTATAACCGCAATGCACCGATCCCGTCCTCACGAGTGCGCAGGTCCGGCCGACTTCAGTCCTTGGCTATGTGAGCCTTTTACTATACCCTGTGCCGTATTTCCCTAGCCCAATCGGATTACATGGCTGAGATCGACACGTCCGGCGAACGCTCGCGCGGATACCTGGCTGGCGTCGCCAGCGCCGGCGTGGTGCTGTTCGCGATCGCGATTTGCGCGCTGGTCTACCTCACGCCGCTCAGATCATGGTTGGCGGACGGGCAGGTCATCAAACACGAACTCGCGTCTTTCGGTCTCGCCGCCCCACTGGTTTTTGCTGCCTGCTGCGCCGGCCTGCTCGCCATCGGCATGCCCAGGTTGCTGTTGTGCTCGCTGGGCGGGATGATTTTCGGATTTGCCTGGGGCTTGCTCTGGACCCAGCTCGGTACGGTCCTGGGCGCCTATGGCACCTTTCTGTTCGTGCGCTGGCGTGGCCGGGACTACAC
>JBLMYH010000278.1:0-3707 GCA_050258175.1 Hyphomicrobiaceae bacterium | reverse complement strand
TTTCACCTTGTCGGCGGTGCCCACCGGCACGGTGGACTTGTCGACCACCAGCTTGTAGTCGGCCATGTGGCGGCCGATGTTGCGCGCCGCGGCGACCACGTACTGCAGGTCGGCCGAGCCGTCCTCGTCCGGCGGTGTGCCGACGGCGATGAACTGGATCTGGCCGAAGGCTACCGATTCCTCGATGTCGGTGGTGAAGGACAGCCGGCCGGCGGTGACGTTGCGCTTGACCATGTCTTCCAGGCCCGGCTCGTAGATCGGGATGCCGCCGGATTTCAGGATCTCGATCTTGCTGGGGTCGACGTCGAGGCACAGCACCTCGTTGCCGACCTCGGCCAAGCAGGTCCCGGTCACCAGGCCCACATAGCCGGTGCCGATCACGGTAATTTTCACAACGATCTCCCTAGGTATCTTGAATATCGGTTTGTATGCGCTTCAGTGCATCCAGCGGATCGGCCGCCGCGGTGATCGGGCGGCCGATCACCAGATCGGTCGCACCCGCATGCAGGGCCTCCGCCGGCGTCATCACGCGGCGCTGGTCGCCGATCTCGGCACCGCCCGGGCGGATGCCTGGCGTCACCAGGCGGAAGTCCGTGCCCAGGCTGGCGCGCAGCATGGCGGCCTCCTGCGCCGAGCACACCACGCCGTCAAGCTTGCAGCCCTGCGTCAGACGCGCCAGGCGCAGCACCTGGTCGGCCGGCGCATCAGCGATGCCGACCTCGGCCAAATCCTCGGCACTCATGCTGGTCAGCACCGTGACGGCGATCAGGAGGGGCCGGCTGGACAAGCCCGCCAGCGCTTCCTGCGCCGCGGTCATCATGCGGCGGCCGCCCGAGGCATGCACGTTCATCATCCACACCCCCAGCCCCGCCGCAGCGCGGCACGCCGCCGCCACGGTATTGGGAATGTCGTGGAATTTCAGATCGAGGAACACATCGAACCCTCGCGCCACCAGCGCGCGCACCAGCTCCGGCCCCGCCGCTGTGAACAGTTCCTTGCCCACCTTCAGCCGGCACAGCGCCGGATCGAGCCGCTCCACCAGCGCCAGTGCCGGCGCCACGTCGGCATAATCCAGCGCCACGATAATCTTGGTCGAATTCACCGCGTTCCCTGCATCTTGTTAGGTGCGACGTGCATCAGTTTTCCCCCTCGCGCCGTTCGGGATCGAAGCTGTCCCACCGCCCGCAGGCCGGGCAGCGCCAGAAGAACTGCTTCGCCTTGAAGCCGCAGCTGCTGCACTGGTAGCGCATCATGCGCTGGCTGTGCGACGCCACCAAGGTCTTTTCCACTTGCAGCAATTCGCGCTGCTCGGGTCCGGCATTGACGAGTTCGGCCTCGAGCAGGCGATCCAGTGTGCGCAGGCTGGGATTGCGCCGCAGCTCCTCGCGGGCAAGCTGGCTCGCGGCCACCGCGCCTTCGGATTCGGATACCGCGAGGTACAGGGCGTTGAACACATCCTGCGACGGTTGCCGCGCGTACAACGCGCGCAGCCACTGCACGCCCTCATCCAGGCGCCCCAGCCGGCGATAACCGCCGAGCACGCGCTCCACCACCAGCGCCATGTGCGCCGCGCTTTGCGTTTCGACCAGGCGCCAGTTCGCAATGGCAGCCTCGTGCCGTCCCGCAGCCGCCTCGAGGTCCCCCGCCATCAGGTTGGCACGCACCGACTGACGATTGGCGGACAGCGCCTGCTGCAGATGGGCGACCGCAGCCTCGGCATTGCCGCGGGCCGACTCCAGCAGCGCCAGTTCGCAATGGAAGTGGGCGATGTCGGCATTGAGCGGCTTGCTGGTGTCCTTTTCCAGCACGCGCGCGGCGTCGATGGCTTTCTGCCAGTCCTTCTCCTGCACGTAAATTTCCAGCAGGTAGGTCCGCGCGAGGCCATGCTGCGCGGTTTCCAGCAGCTTGCCGAACACCTGTTCGGCACGATCAAGCAGGCCGGCCTTCAGGTAGTCCTGCCCCAGTTCGCTCATGGCGCGCAGACGTTGATCCTCGACCAAGCCTTCGCGTTCCAGCAGGTTCTCGTGCATGCGGATGGCACGATCGAGCTCGCCGCGCCGGCGGAACAGGCCGCCCAGTGCAAAGTGCAGGTCGATGGTTTCGGGTTCGAGTTTGACGACCTCCAGAAAGGCCTCGATGGCCTTATCGGGCTGCTCGTTGAGGAGGAAATTCAGCCCGCGGAAATACGAATTGGGCAGCGCACGCGACTCGGTCACCACCTGGCGGATGTCGACCCGCGCAGCCAGCCAGCCAAGCGCGAAAAACAGGGGAAATACCAGCAGCCACCAGAATTCAAATTCCATGGCGCGTCAGACGACAGGCATGTCGGTGGTTTGCGTCGTCGTATCCATCTCGGCCGCCTGCGGTTTGCGGCCGAGTTCGCGCCGCAGACGGAACAGCGTGGGCAGCAGAGCGAGCACCCCGATCAGCGCGCCGAGGATGAATGCCAGGCCCAACATGACGATCAGCGGCGCCTGCCACACATAACCCAGATAGGAGTAAAAGGTAACGCTATGGCTGTTTTTCAGTGCGAAGCCCAGCACCAGCAGAAAAACCAGCAGTTTTGCCAGCAGACCCAGATAGTGCGTGAATTTTTTCATGTATGTGCGCCAGGAAGTTCGCCCATTTTACCCGCGCGCCGCCAATAGCCAAAGAAAACGGCGCCTTGCGGCGCCGTCTCCAGGGTCTTGCTGTCCTATCTACATCTCTACCCGCAGGCAGGCCGTAGCTGTAAAGATGCTGAAACCTCAACAACCACGCTCAGAGCGGAAAATCCACCCGGTCACGCAACTCCTTGCCAGCCTTGAAGTGCGGCACATACTTCGCCGGCACCTGTACCCGCTCACCTGACTTGGGGTTGCGCCCGAGACGCGCGGGTCGAAAGCTCAGGCTGAAACTGCCGAAACCGCGGATTTCGATACGCTCCCCGCGCGACAGGTTTTTCGCCAGCGCATCGAGGATCGTCTTCACCGCCATCTCGATATCCGCAACCGAAAATTGCGAATGTCGCGCCGCCAGTTGAGCAATCAGCTCGGACTTGGTCATGGATTACTCGGCGTTCTTGTTGTCGAGCTTGGCTTTCAGCAGCGCGCCGAGGTTGGTCGAGCCGCTGGCCGCCGCCGCGGATTCGGCCGAGAATTTCTTCATCGCCGCATCCTGCTCGGTCATGTCCTTGGCCTTGATCGACAGGTTGATCACGCGGTTCTTGCGGTCCACGTTGATGATCATGGCTTCGATCTCGTCGCCTTCCTTGAAGTGGCTGCGCATGTCTTCGACGCGATCACGCGAAACCTCGGATGCGCGCAGGTAGCCTTCCATGTCGCTGTCCAGTTGCACGGTGGCGCCCTTGGGCTCAACGGTCTTGATGGTCCCCTTGACGATGCTGCCCTTTTCGTGGCCGGTCGCGTAGCTGGTCAGCGGGTCGCCTTCAAGCTGCTTGATGCCGAGCGAAATGCGCTCGCGCTCGAGGTCGATCCCGAGGACCACGGCTTCCACGTCCTGGCCCTTGCGGAAGTTGCGCACGGCTTCTTCGCCAGGAATGTTCCAGGACAGGTCGGACAGGTGAACCAGGCCATCGATGCCGCCGGGCAGGCCGATGAACACGCCGAAGTCGGTGATCGACTTGATCGCGCCGCTGACCTTGTCGCCCTTCTTGTGGTTCATCGCGAAGTCTTCCCACGGGTTCGACTTGCACTGCTTCATGCCCA
>JBLMYH010000277.1:0-9219 GCA_050258175.1 Hyphomicrobiaceae bacterium | reverse complement strand
GACGCATAGCCAGGAAACCGGAAAGGTTTGGGCGGTTGGAAAAAAACGTATCATAACGTATTCGCGTTCCCGTTCTGGAGACCCCATTGAGCAATCCGTCCGATCTCAAGAGCATCGGTCTCAAAGCCACGCTGCCGCGTCTGAAGATCCTCGATTTGTTCGAGCAGAGCGACAAACGCCACATGACCGCGGAGGAGGTGTACCGCCTGCTCTCCGACGAAGGCCAGGACATTGGCCTCGCCACCGTCTACCGTGTGCTGACCCAGTTCGAGCAGGCCGGTCTGCTGATGCGTCACCACTTCGACAGCGACAAGGCCGTGTTCGAACTCAACCAAGGCGACCATCACGACCATCTGGTCTGTCTGCAGTGCGGCAAGGTCGAGGAGTTCTTCGACAGCGAGATCGAGAAACGCCAGAACCGGATCGCGAAGGACCGTGGCTTCGCGATCCACGACCACTCGCTGCAGATCTACGCCGACTGCATCAAGGAAGACTGCCCCAATCGCAAATCGGGCGACCCGCGTCACCGCACGTAAGGTTCAATCGACGTGCACAATTCGGTCACGCCCCCGACCAGGCGCGGCGTGAGACGATGGAGCCGGTCCGCATCCACCCGCACAAAGGCCTGGTTCTTCACCGCGGGCAGACTGGAAAAACGCGCCCAGACCCGGCGCATGTCGGGCGCGTCGTTGCCGCTCACGATCAGCGCTGGCTCGCGCTGCAGCACCGCTTCACGCGACACCACCGGGGACAGTGCGTCCAGGTCCGCAAACACGTTGCGCGCGCCGCATAGCGCCAGCGCCTCGCTGATCCAGTGGGTGCCGCCCACCGTCATCAGCGGACGATCCCATACCTGATAGAACACCGGGACTGGCGGCTTCCGGCCAAACCGCATCCGCAGCGCGGCCAGTCGTGCGGAATAATCCCGTGCCGCCGCCTCCCCTTCTCCGGCGTGGCCGCTCGCCTGTCCGATCAGGCGCAACAGGCGCGCGACGTCGTCGAGCCGGGTGGCCCGGGTCAGCAGCACGGGCACGCCCATTTGTCGCAGGCGGTGGATGTCCGCCGCCCGATTGCCCCCCACCCAGGCAAGGACTAGATCGGGTTTCAGCGCGAGGATGCGCTCGAAGTTGAGGCGACTGAAATCGCCGACACGCGGCAGCGCCTGCGCCGCTTTCGGATAGTCGCTGGCGCCGTCCACACCGACCACCTGGGCCCCAGCGCCGACGGCAAACAACAGTTCGGTTAGATGCGGCGCAAGCGAGACGACGCGCTGCGGAGGCCGGCTGAACTCAAGCGTCTGTCCTACGTCGTCGCGCAGGTGAAGCGTCGCAGCCTGCGTGGACGCGGCAAGCAGGAAACATAGACAGAAGAGGCAGCGACGAATCACCGCTGGACGAGACGGCCACCGTGGAAAATCAGGCTTGCGCGCCCGCCATCAAAACGCAGACGGGTCAGTCCGGCACTCGCCACCTCGATGCGGTAGGCATGCTCCAGCGGCACCTGTAGCGCCCAGGAAAACGCCATGCGAATCACGCCGGCATGCCCGACCAGAAGCACGTGCTGATCCGGATGCTGGGCCAGAATGGCATCCAGCGCAGCCGCCACCCGCATATGAAAATCGGCCAGTGGCTCAGCCCCCTCCGGTCGCGCATGCACGGGGTCACCCTTGAAGCGGGCGAGCGAGCCGGGCGCATCCTGCTCGATTTCGGCGGCCGACTTGCCCTCCCATGCGCCAAAGCCGACCTCCATCAGGCGCTCGTCCAGCGTCAGCGGCAGGCCATGACGCCCGGCGAGCGTTTCGGCGAAAGCGCGACAGCGCAGCAAGGGCGACGACACGATGCGCGTCCATGGCGCCGCGTCGCCCAACGCGGCGTGCATCTGAGCCCAGCCTTTTTCCGACAGCGGGTCATCGATCTGTCCGCGATACTTGCGCCCACCGACGGGCTCGCCGTGGCGCAACAAGTCCAGCGTGACGGTCACGCCAGTACCACCAGATTGTCGCGATGGATCATCTCCGGCTCATCCATGTAGCCGAGCTCGACCTCGATCGCGCTGCTCGGCTTGCCGGCGATGCGGCGCGCCTCACTGGCGCTGTAATTGGCCAGCCCACGCGCAATTTCGTGGCCATCCACGTCGACAATCGCCACCACTTCGCCGCGCTCGAATTCGCCGGTGATGCCCTTCACGCCAACCGGCAGTAGGCTCTTGCCGTCCTCGCGCAGGGCTCGCACCGCGCCGTCGTCGAGGACCACGCCGCCGCGCAGCTGCAGATGGTCGGCCAGCCACTGCCGCCGTGCGGCGAGCGGGGCCTGGCGCGCCACCAGCTGGCTGCCGATCGCCTCCCCCGCGGCCAGCCGCAGCAATACACGCTCCTCGCGCCCGCTGCAGATCACGGTATGCGCGCCGCTGCGTGCCGCACGCCTGGCCGCGAGGATCTTGGTCAGCATGCCGCCGGTGCCGACGCTGCTGCCGGCCCCGCCCGCCATGCGCTCGAGCTCGGGATCGCCCGCGTGGGCATCCATCACCAGCGTGGCATCCGGATTCTTGCGCGGATCGGCGGTATAGAGGCCGGGCTGGTCGGTGAGGATGATCAGGCAGTCGGCTTCGATCAGATTGGTCACCAGCGCACCGAGCGTGTCGTTGTCGCCGAGACGGATCTCGTCGGTGGCGACCGTGTCGTTCTCGTTGATGATCGGTACCACCCTCAGCTTCAGCAAGCTGCGCAGGGTGGAACGCGCATTCAGGTAGCGCGTGCGGTCGGCCAGGTCTTCATGGGTGAGCAGCACCTGCGCCGCGTGCAGACCATGGGTGCGGAAAATCGATTCGTAAGCCTGCACCAGACCCATCTGTCCAACGGCAGCGGCGGCCTGCAACTCGTTAACGGCTTTCGGGCGCTTTTTCCAGCCCAGCCGCGCGATCCCCTCGGCAATCGCACCCGAGGACACCAGCACCACCTCTTTGCCCTGCGCGGTCAGCGCGGCGATCTGTTCGGCCCAGCGCGAGAGCGCGGCGTGATCGAGCCCGCGTCCTTCGGCGGTGACCAGGCTGGAGCCAACCTTGACTACGATGCGCCGGGCGTGCCTCACCAGGGACTGCATTAGCGCGCGCCGCGCCGCAGTCTTGCCACGGCTTCCTTGGCGTTCCTGACGTTGATGCCGCCGGGGCAAAAATAATCCTCATACAGCGCTTTGCGATACGACAACAGCGAGCGGAGCTTGATGTCTTCCCATCGTGCGCTCCGGGCCTTCGACCAGCTTCCATCCGGGTGGCCATAGGCATACTGCCGGCGTTCGCCGCTTTCGCAGCGCATGCCTTCGTAGGCGACGTTGGTGGCCCCGCCCGCGGCCCGGATCACCACCGTATAGCGCACGACCTTGTCCGCGCCGACGCTGATCGAGTCGGCATCGATAAAGAACCTGTTGGCGGTCGCCGAGGAGACGTCGAACGGAATCAGGTTCTCGCTTTTGGGATAAGGGGGCAAATGGGCCGCCGTCTCGACCCAGGGCTTGTCCTGGTCAAACTCGTGTTCAAAATCCATCCACGAGGCATGGGCGGCGAGCGGCAGACACAGGAGCAGAGCAGGCAGGATTTTCATGCCCGGCATTTTATTGATTCAGCAGCGGGATGTCTTCAAGAAAGATGCCCGCTGCTGATCCTGGCGCAAGCCGCGCCTCAATCGAGCGGTTTGCGGATCCGTCCGGGTGCCGCATGGCTGCATTGTCCCACGGCGATGACCAGAGCTGGCGCCTCGCCCGACGGCAGGGCCAGAACGGTCGCCAGCGCCGCCGCGTCATACCCCCCGATCGGACAGCTGCCGAGTCCCGTGTGCGCCGCCTGCAACAGCATCTGCGCGGCTGCAAAATAGCACTGTCCCCGCGCCCACCCTGCCATGGACTCGCTGCCATAGAGCGCTCGATAGGCGGCGTGGATCGGTTCGACGTCCTCGCCCCGCGCTTCCGCCGCGAGGCGCGTCCGCACATAGTCCGAATCCGGGTCGAGCGCGGTGGCCAGCGCCACGATCACGATCAGCGCCGTGGCCGTCGTCGCCGCAGGCTGGTCGTAACAGGCATGTGCAACCGCGGCCCGACCTGCCTCGTCGGTCACGACGATGAAGCGCCAGGGCTCCAGGCCAAACGCTGAAGGCGCCAGCCGCCCGGCTTCCAGAACCAAAGCCAGCTGATCTGCCGGAACCGGCTTCCCCGCGACGAATTCGCGGCAGGCATAACGCTGTTGAATCGCGTCGAGCAGCATGTTAGGCATCGAATGACCCCATCGCAACCATGCCTTAACCATAGCAGCGGCCAGCCCTGGGATACAATCCGGCCACTTCAAGCGTTCTTCCGAAGCATCCAGATGTTACCTGCCTCCCTCAAACGTTACGCTTGGCTCTCCATCGCCGCCGCCCTCGCCACCATCCTGCTCAAAGGCTGGGCCTGGTGGCTGACCGGCTCGGTCGGCCTACTCTCCGACGCGCTCGAATCGTTCATCAATCTCGCAGGCGCGATGATGGCGCTGGCCATGCTGTCGCTGGCATCGCTGCCGGCCGACGACAATCATGCGCATGGTCACGGCAAGGCGGAATACTTCTCCAGCGCATTCGAAGGCTTTCTTATTCTCCTCGCCGCAGTCGGTATCGCCTATACCGCCATCGAGCGCCTGCTCAATCCGCAGCCGCTCGAAGCAGTGGGGATCGGCCTAGGGGTGTCGGTGGTCGCATCGATCATCAACCTGATCACCTCGCGCATCCTCATGGGCGTCGGCCGCAAATACAAATCCATCACGCTGGAAGCGGATGCGCACCACCTGCTCACCGACGTCTGGACGTCCGCGGGCGTCATCGCGGGCGTCGGGCTGGTATGGGTGAGCGGCTGGCTCTGGCTCGACCCGGTAATCGCGCTGCTGGTTGCGCTGAATATCGTGTGGACCGGATGGCAGCTGCTGCAGCGCTCCGCCTCCGGTCTGATGGATGTCTCCATCCCGGAGGAGGAAATCCGCGCAATCGAACACGTGCTGGATCGCTATCGCCAGCAGGGGTTGGAGTTCCACGCCCTGCGCACCCGCCAGGCCGGCACCCGCGCCTTCGTTTCCTTCCATCTGCTGGTGCCGGGAGCGTGGTCGGTCCAGCAGGGGCACGACTGGTCGGAACGCATCGAGGCCGATATCCGCCAGACCCTGTCACACGCGCACATCACCACCCACCTGGAACCGATGGAAGACCCCATCTCACTGGCCGACCAGGAGCTGGATCGCTGACAACCGCCATTCGCTATTGCCTAGGCTTCAGCGGCGCACCGGGACCACGCGCCTGCTTCCGCCGCCAGGCGCGATACGCCCAGACATAGACCATCAGGTTAACCAGCACCACCAGCCAGCCCAGCACCTGCTGCAGCGGCACGCTCAGATTTTCGGGATACAGGACCGGTAGCAGGTAGCGTTCAACAAAGTCGCCGCTGTATGAACGCCCCCCGCCGAGCACGCGCAAGTGATTTTCAAGCGGCGTCAGCGGGCAGATTCCGCCGCTCAACTCGATATACGCCCCCCAGGCGACGGCAGGCAGATGCAGTCCCGCCAGTTTGGGCCAGCGCGCCAGCAGACACCCGCCGGCCATGACGAAGGCGACAAACAACAGATGCGCCACCACCAGGGTGTCGGCAAGAATCAACGCCACGCCGCCGTCCATGCCCATCGCACACGGCCTCCTCAGTCACGTTGTCAGGCGCGCATATCCGCCATGCGCTTCCCCTTCGCCCACTTGAACAGCTCGAACCACGCGACGCTCGTCGCAGCTGCGACGAGCGCTAGCAGTACCTCGCTCGCATGCAGATAGCTGAAGCCGAACACGTCGCGCAGGCCCGGCACATAGAGTACGCACGCCAGAAAACCGACGGTTCCGCCCATCACCCGCCACAAGGCGCGGTTCGGCGTGCGCAGCGAAGCCAGCAGCGTGCTCGACCAGGACCGGTTGACCAGAATCAAGCCCAGATTGCCGATCACCAGTGTGGTGAAGGTCAATGCACGCGCTTCGTCGGCACCCTGCCCGCGCTGCAGCGAGAGCGCGTACACGGCAGCCACGGCAACAAACACCGTCGCACCTTGCAGCAGCGACAGCAGCACGGTACGCAGGCTGAACAGCGGCGCGTCGGGCCTGCGCGGCGGCCGCTCCATGGCATCCTGCTCTTGCGGTTCGGCTTCGAACACGATGGAGCATGCGGGGTCGATGATCAGTTCCAGAAAGACGATATGCACCGGCGCGAGCACGAGCGGCAGGCCGAACAGCAGCGGCAGCAGCGCCATCCCGGCAATCGGCACGTGCACGGCGAGGATGTAGGCCATCGCCTTGTGCAGGTTGCTGAAGATGCGCCGGCCGAGGCCGATGGCATCGACGATGGTGGCAAAGTCGTCGTCCAGCAGCACGAGCGAGGATGCCTCGCGTGCCACGTCCGTGCCGCGTCCGCCCATCGCAATGCCGATGTGCGCGGCCTTGAGCGCGGGCGCGTCGTTCACGCCGTCTCCGGTCATCGCCACCACCTCGCCATTGGCCTTGAAGGCCTCAACCAGCCGCAGCTTCTGTTCCGGCACCACGCGTGCAAAGACATGCGCAGTCCCGAGACGCTGCCGCAACGTCGCATCGTCGAGCGCGTCGATCTCCGGCCCGCTGAGGATGCCGCCCCCAATATCGATGCCGGCCTCGCGCGCGACCGCTTCGGCGGTTCCGGGATAGTCGCCGGTGATCATCGCCACCCGTATCCCGGCACGGCGCGCCACGCGGATCGCTTCCGGCACGCGTGGGCGCACCGGGTCGGACAGCGCGATCATGCCGAGAAAAACGAAGGGGAAATCGTGCTGTTGCGGCGGCCAAGCGGTGCCCTTGAAGGTGGCCCGGGCGATGGCCAGGACGCGCAGGCCCTGCCCCGCCAGATGGTTCGTCTGCGCTGCGATGGCCGCAACATCCTGCGCTGACAGGTGGCATAGGTCGGCAATGGCCTCCGGCGCCCCTTTCGCGGCCACCACGTATTCGTCGCGGCGGGTGGCCTGCCAGCCGTGCGACATGGCGAGCATGTCGCGGCTCATGGGGTAATGCTGAATCAGCGTCCAGTCGCCGTGCAGGTGCTCGGTCCCCGCCAGATAGTGATCGGCGAGACGGCGAAAGGCTTTCTCCATCGGGTCGAACGGATCAACCATGCTGGCCAGCACGCTGAACTCAACCAACTCGTGAAAGGCCTCCGGAAGCGCGTTCGCCTGCCCGTAGTCGACCGCATAGTGCGCGTCGCGCGTCACCAGTTGCGTCACCGTCATGCGGTTCTCGGTGATGGTGCCGGTCTTGTCCGCGCACAGGATGGTGGCCGCGCCGAGCGTCTCCAGCGCAGGAATGCGCCGCGTCAGCACATGGCTGCGCGAAATGCGCCACGCCCCCAATGCGAGGAAGACCGTGAGCACCACCAGAAACTCCTGCGGCAGCAGGGAAATGGCGAGCGTGATGCCGGCCAGCAGGGCATCGAGCCAGGCGCCGCGCGTCAGGCCGTACAGTACGACAACCGTGCCACACAAGAAGATGCCGAGCAGCGCGAACACCCACATCATGCGGCGCACCTGGCTCTGCATCGGGCTCGGCTCGGGGCGCAGGGCCTGCAGCGACTTGCCGATCCTGCCAATTTCCGTGCGCGAACCCGTCGCCGTCACACGGGCGATGCCCTGGCCCTGCACCACCAACGTGCCGGAATACACCATCGGCAAATCGTCTCCGCCGGGCGGTGCCGTAACGGCCTTCCCCTCGCCCACCGCTTTTCGTACCGGTGCTGCTTCGCCGGTCAGCAGCGACTCGTCCACCTGCAGGCCGTTGCACATCAGTAGGCAGGCATCCGCAGGCACGCGGTCGCCTTCCGCCAGCATCACGATGTCGCCGCGCACCACCTCGCTTCCGGCGACGCGCAGCTTCTCGCCGTCGCGCAGCACCAGGGCACGCGGGCTGGTCAAGTCGCGCAGGCTCTGCAGAACGCGCTCGGTCTTGTGCGACTGGTAGAGCGTGATGCCCATCACCACGCCAACGAAGAACAGCAGCATCAGGGCCTCGTGCAAATCGCCCAGCACGAGGTAAATGGCCGCCGCCGCGATAAGCAGCAAGAACATCGGCTCGCGGATCACTTCGAGCACGATCGTTGCCGTGCCGCGCGGGCCGTCGGCAGGCAAAGCGTTCGGACCCTCTGCCGCGAGGCGCTCGCGCGCGTGGGCGGCGGTCAGGCCTCGGGAGAACGGTAACTCACCGGATGGTGGGGTTTCTCGCTGGATCACCCGGCCATCCTACATTCAATGCCCCGTCGTCGTCGCCCTTGCCTGCACCAGCCTGCCCGCCTGATAGTCTGCGAAGGCCTGCTCGATCTCGTCGCGAGTGTTCATGACGAAGGGTCCATATTGCACGACGGGCTCGCCAATCGGCCGGCCGGCCACCAGAATGAAGCGGGCACCGGAGGGGCCGGCATGGATCTCCACCGTATCACCCGAATCCAGCACCGCCAGGTTATGCGCCACCAGGTTCTTGCCCGCCAACCGGGCGCCGCCCTCGAAGACATAGACAAAGGCATTGCGCGTGTCGCTCAGCGGCAAGCTGAACCCCGCATCGGCCACCAGGGCCACGTCGAGGTAGAGGACGTCGGTGGCCGGATCGTCGATGACGCCACGTCTTCCGCCCAGTTCCCCGGCCAGCACGCGCACCCTGGCTCCGGCCTGCGACACTTCGGGGATGGCCGCTGCGGAGGCCTCCTGGTAGGCCGGCGCGGACATCTTCTCGCGCGCCGGCAGGTTGATCCAGAGCTGGAAGCCGCGCATCAGGCCGTTGGTCTGCTGTGGCATCTCTGAATGGATGACGCCGCTGGCCGCCTTCATCCATTGCACGCCGCCGGCCTTGAGGTCACCGCGGTTGCCCATGCTGTCGCGGTGCTCCATGTGGCCGTCGAGCATGTAGGTGAAGGTGATGAAGCCGCGGTGCGGGTGGTCCGGAAAACCGGCGATGTACTCGTCCGGATTGTCGCTGCCGAAGTGGTCCAGCATCAGGAAGGGATCCAGGTTCCGCAGCGCCGGCGTGCCTATGCTGCGATGCACCGTGACCCCGGCGCCTTCGGTGACCTCGACTGCAGGGACAAGCTGACGTATGGGACGTGGCGTCATGGCGGCTCCAGATTGCTTGAATAGATCTTCGGTGCATGATGGCCCGGGCAGGCACCG
>JBLMYH010000276.1:0-4427 GCA_050258175.1 Hyphomicrobiaceae bacterium | reverse complement strand
TGGCCACGCCGGTGTCCACGCCGTTCACATGCTTGGTGGACCACATTGTCAGCGCACCCTCCGGCACCGGGGCGACGTTGGTCCACACCTCCGTTTTCGCGCCCGTGTACTCGACGCTGAGTTGGTGGTTCTCCGACAGGGCGAACGTGCCCTTCAGCATTCCGTTGATGCGATCCGTCTTCGGAATGAGATCCACCCAGTTCCAGTAGTAATAGGCGCAGTTCGTGGCGGTCGACGGGGCCTGGAATTGCCCGCTGCAGGCGGGCGCCAGCGGGTTGACGGCCAAACTGCCCTGCGACCAGGAGGCGGGTGAGCCGGTGGGCGACGTCTTGCTTGCGCGCGCGAAATCGCGCTGCGGCGTCGTCAGCACGTCCTGGTGCTGATAGTCGATGAAGCCGAAGAAGTTCCACTTGTCCTTGGCCAGGTCGCCATGGCCGAACCCGGCGTTGGCGTTCCAGGACTTGCCGCCCGTGTGCTCTGGCTGGGTGAATTGCGCGCTCACCTCGGCGCCGCGGTAATCCTTCCTCGTGATGAAGTTGATCACGCCGCCGATGGCGTCCGTGCCGTATAGCGAGGACGCGCCGTCCCGCAGGACTTCGATGCGATCCAGCGCGCCGATCGGGATCGCGTTCAGGTCCGGCGCCGAGCTGTCGCCCGCGCCGCCGATCGCCTGGTTCGCGATGCGGCGGCCGTTGAGGAGGATAAGAGTCTTGTTCGCGCCCAGGCCGCGCAGGTTGGCGAACGCCGCGCCGCCGGTGATCGCACCCACCGCCGCAGCGGTGCCGATGATCGACTGGTTGCCCCCGAGCGTATTAACGATGTCCTGGACGGTGGTGAGGCCCTGCTCCTTCAGATCGTCCGCCTTCAGCACCGTGACGGGCAGCGCGGTTTCGGCCTCGACGCGCCGAATGGCTGAACCGGTGATCTCGACGCGCTCCAGCTTCTGCGCCTGATCTGATTGCTGGGCGTACGAAGGTGCGCCGATCAGCCCCGCCATACCTCCGAACGCAACTGCCAAACCGGCCGCGACGGGCCGCAATTTGTTGCTCATGGAAGAAGATCCCCCTTGAAAGACGTGAAAGGTCTGTCGCGAACACCGGCCGGCATTGAGCCAACGGCAAGCATCTCCGGCCCGGCACCTACGAGCGGGACGATTGTCATACCGGGGAAACGCTTGGACAAGCGACTGTGTTCAAATCGTCGCGTTCTGTTGTGTTTTTGCTATCGAATCGCTTTGGCCGTGACGCGCCGGTGAGAGCAATTCGTTGCGCTTAAGAAGAAGGACATTGCCTCTGGTGCAATCAAGCGGCCGCTACGCATTGCAGCAAACCCGGCGCCAGCCAACAGAAGTTGCTCGACGCAGAGTTCCGGCGGGCGCCGGTGCCTGCAAAGCGGTAGTCGTGGTCCGCGCCTGATGCCATCGCGCAGATGAGCGGACCTTATCCGTAAGGGCTTTGCGGACGGGCCCTGTGTTCCAAATCGTGTTGAGTCAGGGCAACCGCAGCCACATTCGGGCGAGATCGGCCGCGCCGTCGGTCCCGCCGACCGCTCTGAATGCGGTGGCCGCCTGCCCTTTCTGTCCTGCGCGCATCAGCGCGATCCCGAGATCGAGCTGCGCGTCGTTGGGGAAGCGCATGCCGCCCTTGGCGATGCCCTGCTTGATCAGTGCAATGCCCTTGTCGTACTGGCCCAGACCCGTGTAGGCGAGCCCGGTACGGATGAGCACACTGCCGTCGCGCGAGGCCTTGCCTTCCTCTTCGGCCGCCTTCAGATCGGCTGGTGCCGACGCTGCGCGCTGGGTGGCGAGTGCGAGCAGGCGCTTTTGCCGTTCGACGTCGCCCGTCTTGCCGAGCAAGCCCGAGGCGAACGCCTCGTCGAGCACCTTCTTGGCTTCGGCCGCCTGGTGGTCCTGCAGCGCCAGCTGCGCCATCTCCATCACTTCTTCGGGCTTGTTGAGATTCCCGGTCGCGAGCTTCAGGCGCATCACGTCCAGCGCATGGCGGTCGGCAAAGCCGCTCCTGCTGGTCATTCGATTCAGGTAAAGCGCGAAGTAGTCCTTCTTGGGGTAATAGGTGACGAGCTTCTCGATCGTCGCCGTCTCGCCTTGCGTATTGCCGGTCCGCTTCAGTGCGTCGGCGAGCCGCAGCAGGTCCCCTTCCTCCGGGCGTTTTCCGGCCGCTTCCGCGGCATTCACGGCGGCCTGCGATTCGCGCGCAATGGCGCCATAGTCACCGGTCTGCGCGCTCACGTAACTCAGCAGTTGGCTCAGCTGCGGGTTCGACGCGCCGGCCTGCTGCGCCTTGCCGATCCATTCGCGTGTCTTGTTCCAGTCCTTCATCTGCGAATAGGCGAACGCGATCTGCTCGGAGATCTGCGCCTGCTCGCTGGTGCTCAATCGTCCCGACGCAAGGGCGGCTTCGAAAGATCGAACGGCGGTGGCGGGATCGCCCGCACGGAACGCAGCAGAACCGCGAATCCGATCGATCATCAACTGCTCGGCGGGCGTCTTGTTGGCGGCTGCCTCGGCGTCGCGCACCTTGGCGAGCGCCTCTTTGGCGCGGCCGGATTTCAGCAGTTCAGCCGCCTGCTGCAGCGGCTTGCCGACCTCGGGGCGAAGGGCCTGCCCGTGGGCTGCGTTCAGACCAATCGCGAGGGCGATGGCGGCCAGCATGTGGCCGCCCCGACGAGCAAATTTCCCGGCCGTCATTTCACGAACTGTTCGTTGCCGATCAGGCCGAGTTTGGTTACGCCCAGCCGCTGCGCAGCCGCCATTACGGCCGCGACGTCCTTGTACTCGGCCAGCTTGTTCGGCCGCAGGTGAACTTCCGGCTGCGGAACCGCAGCCGCAGCCTGCATCAGGCGTTCCTCGAGTGCCTGCTTGTTGGGCACCATGTCGCCGTTCCAGAAGATCGTGCCGTCGAAATCGACGTCGATCGTGATCACGACCGGCTGCTCCAGCGGCGGCGGCGGATTGCCGACCGGCATGTTCAGGTTGACCGCATGCAACTGGATCGGGATCGTGATGATCAGCATCACCAGCAGCACGAGCATCACGTCGATCAACGGCGTCGTGTTGATGTCGATCATCACATCCGGCTCGCCCGAGCCATTGCCCGAGCCGACATTCATTGCCATTACCTGCTCCTCGAAATGGTGCGTCAACCGCCGCGCGCGGGCGGCTCCGTCACGAACCCGAGCTTCTGGATGCCGGCCCGCTGTGCCGCGAACACCACGCGGCCGACGAATTCGTAGCGCCCGGCCAGGTCACCGCGGATCTGCACTTCCGGCTGCGGCTTCAGGACTGCAATCTTCTTCAGCCGGTTCACCAGTTCGTCGTTGTCACGCACCTGCTGCATGCCCCAGTAGACGTCGCCGTCCTTGGTGACGGAGATCTCGACATTTTCCGGCTTGGCGTGCCGGGGAACATTCGTCTCCTTGGGCAGCTGCAGCGGAATCTGCTGCGTGACGACTGGAATCGTGATCAGGAAGATGATCAGCAGCACCAGCATCACGTCGACCAGCGGCGTCGTGTTGATGGCGGAGATCGCTTCGCCTTCGTCTTCGCCCGATGCAACGTTCATCGCCATAACGAACTCCTGCGTACGTCAGCTGCTGGTGCGCGCCTCGGCGCGGCGGCCGAGCAGCACGGCGTGCAGGTCGGAGCCAAAGGCGCGCACGACTTCCATCGCACTCTTGTTGCGGCGGACCAGCCAGTTGTACCCCAGCACCGCGGGCACTGCGACCGCCAGACCGAACGCCGTCATGATCAGCGCCTCGCCCACCGGGCCGGCCACCTTGTCGATCGACGCCTGCCCGGCGATACCGATCGCAGTCAGTGCGTGATAGATGCCCCACACGGTGCCGAACAGCCCGACGAAGGGCGCGGTCGATCCAACCGTGGCCAGGAACGCCAAACCATCCTGCAGTCGGTTCTGCACTGTGTCGACTGACCGCTGCACCGACATCGCGATCCAGGTGTTCAGGTCGATGTTCTCGGTCAGCGCCCCTTCATGGTGTTGCGACGCATCCAGGCCGCTTTCGGCGATGTAGCGGTATGCGCTGCCGTTCTTCAGCTTCTGCGCGCCCTCTTGCAGAGAAGCTGCTTTCCAGAAGCTCGACTGGGCCGCACGCCCTTCGCGCATCAGTTTGAACTGTTCCCACAGCTTGACGAAGATGATGTACCAACTACCCATCGACATGATCACGAGGATGACGAGCGTGCCGCGTGACACGAAGTCGCCCTGTTTCCAGAGGGCTTCGAGGCCGTATGGATTTTCAATCGTTTCCTTGGTGACAACCGGTGCGAGCGGAGTGGCGGGCGCGGTCGCGGTCGCGGTGGCGGGCGCCTCGGTCGTCGGGGCCGCCGCCGCGGGCGCTGCCGACTTCGCCGCATCCTGCGCCGAGGCAGTCAGGGGCACGATGGCGGC
>JBLMYH010000275.1:0-12032 GCA_050258175.1 Hyphomicrobiaceae bacterium | reverse complement strand
GTGCGGCGCGATTATCTGTTCGACCTGCTCGACGCGCTGGCGCTGCACAACGGCGATGCGCTGCTGGATCAGGCGCGCCAGTTGGCCGAGCGCGGTATCGCTTTCGATGCCGCGCTGCAGGACCTGGGCAACCTGCTTACCCAGTTGGCCCTGCTGCTGCACGCGCCGGGTATGGTGGAGGGCGGCGCGGATGCCGAGCGCATGCAGGCTTGTGCCGCACAGCTGGACGCCGAAACCGTGCAACTGTATTACCAGATCGCCCTGAATGGGCGCCGCGACCTGCCGTATGCGCCGGACGAGTATTCAGGGTTCTGCATGACGCTGTTGCGCATGCTGGCCTTTGCACCGGGCACGCGGGACAACGCAGCACGGCCGACAGCTGCGGCACGCCCGATGTCTGTCCCCCGTGCCGCAACGCCGGAGGTGCATGCTCACGTGGAGGTGACGCCCAGCGTACCGCCTGCACCCTTACCGGTCGCTGCGCCGAGTGGGCCGGTTGCAGCGGTCGCGCCTGTCCAGGCGGCCATCCCTGTTGAACTAGGCGCAGGCTCGGCACCCGTGCTGACGGCCCGCGAACCTGCGCCGTACGGTGCCTGGGACTGGCTTGCCGTGGTGGCCGAACTGCGCCTCGGCGGCATGGCCAAGATGCTGGCTGATCACAGCGAACTGGTTTCGCAGACCGGCGACGCGGTGACCTTGCGCGTGGGCGAGGCCCACAAACACCTGCTCGACCGCACCTACCAGGACAAGCTGGTCTCGGCACTGCGCGACAAGTACGGTGCGACGCTTCAGGTCACGTTCGAGATCGGCAAAGCGGCCGAGCAGACCCCGCAGCAGGTGCGCACGCGCATCAAGGAAGCGCGCCAGGCAGAGGCCGTGGCCGCTATCGAATCAGACCCATTCGTGCGTGAGCTGGTTGACCAGTTTGGCGGCCAGATCGACGCATCGACCATACAGCCATTAGGAGAATCAACATGATGAAGGGCGGCATCGGCAACATGATGAAGCAGGTCCAGCAAGTGCAGGAGAACATGGCCAAGATGCAGGCCAAGCTGGCCGAAATCGAGATCGAAGGGCAGAGCGGCGCCGGCATGGTCAAGGTGGTGATGACTTGCAAATACGACGTGCGCCGCGTCGCAATCGACCCCAGCCTGATGACGGACGACCGCGAGATGCTGGAAGACCTGGTGGCCGCAGCAATCAACGACGCGGTGCGCAAGGTCGAATCCACGGTGCAGGAAAAGATGGGCAGCGTGACTGCGGGCCTGCCGATCCCGCCGGGGATGAAGCTGCCCTTCTGATCTGGTTGAAACGTCGAGATGCAACCCGCCGCGCTGGAAAATCTGATCACTGCCCTGCGCGTGCTGCCCGGCGTCGGTCCCAAGTCGGCTGCGCGCATGGCCTACCACCTGCTGCAGCGTGACCGGCGCGGCGCTGAGGCGCTGGCTGGGGCGCTCAATCATGCACTGACGCATCTGCATCATTGCCGCCTGTGCAACAACTTTTCCGAGGCGGAAGTGTGCGAAATCTGTGCCAGCCCGAACCGCGACAAGCGGCAGTTGGCAGTGGTCGAGATGCCGGCCGACTTCAACATGATGGAGACCACGCAAAGCTACGGCGGTCTGTATTTCGTGCTGATGGGGCGGCTTTCCCCGCTTGATGGCATCGGCCCGCGCGAGATCCATCTCGACCGCCTGATCAGTCGCGCGCTCGATGGCACGGTCGAGGAGGTCATCCTGGCGACGAACTTTACCCCGGAAGGCGAAGCCACCGCGCATACCATAGGCGAACTGCTGAAAGCACGTGGATTGAAAGTGAGCCGGCTGGCGCGCGGTGTGCCGGTGGGCGGCGAACTGGAATACGTGGACAGCGGCACGCTGGCGCAGGCCGTGCGCGACAGGCGCACCGTCTGATGTGGCGCGGCATGCCGCGCCTTCGCCATCTGACCGCGCCTACCCGAGCGCACTGGCGACCAGATTGATCGTCAGCGCCAGCACCAGCAGATTGAAACCGAACGACACCAGGCCGTGCACCAGCACCAGCCGCCGCATTGCCGTCGTGGTAATCGCGACGTCGGCCACCTGCGAGGTCATGCCGATGACTGCTGCAAAGTACGCAAAATCGGCGTAGCGGGGCGCCGCGCCGGGAAACGCCAGGCCGCCCGTATCCTTGCCCGCATGCGACCGGTAGTAGTGGCGCGCATAACGCAGCGCGAACAAGGTCTGGATCAAGAGCCAGGTCGATGCCAGCGCGCCGAGCGCGAGGCCGATGTGCAATCCGCGCACCATTCCCGTCGAGGCCTTGGCCGCATCGGTAACCAGGAGCACGCCAATCAGGCTGATCCAGGATGCTGCGATCAGCACGACATACAGCGCGGTCGCGCCGGGGTCTTCGCTGGACGCGCGCAGTCGGGTCTGGACGGTGTCGAGCCGGCCCACGCCCCACCACACCAGCACCAGATACATCAGGCTGCCGGTAAGCCAGCCGGCCAGCAACCGCGTTTCCCAGACGTCGGCATACGTTGATCCCGCGCCCAGAATGCCCAGTGTCAGGGCAAGCGACAGCCGCTGCCATGCGCGCAGACGGGCTACGGGGTGAAGCTCACGGTGCGGATAGGGCAGCAGAAATTTCATGATCGGGAATAACGTGAACGCAGAAAGCCGCGCAAGGCCAGCAGGGCGGCCACCAGGCCGAGCATAAGCCAGTGTTCAACCCGATGCAGGGCGGCCAGATGGGTGCTCAGCAGTGCGCCGAACACGTAGCCGGTGCCGCCCACCAGAGGCGCCCACAGCGCGGCGGACGCAAGGTTGAGCCAGAAAAAGCGCCAGCGGGACACGTCGCTGAGTCCGACCGCGACGGGCAGGGCGATACGCAAGCCCCACATGAACCGCATCACCAGAATGATGCCGACCGGATGTCGCTGGATGAGCTCGAGCGCGTGCTCGACTTTGCCGCGCCAGGCCGGGCGGCGCGCCAGCAGTGCTTGCCCGTGACGGCGCCCGAGCCAGAAAAAAAACTGGTCACTCGTCATCGCGCCGACCCCCGCCACGCCAGCCAGCACGGAGAAATCGAGATAGCCGCGATGTGCCGCGTAACCGGCCAGCAACAGCACGGACTCGCCTTCGAACAGGGCACCGAGGAATACGGCGGCATAGCCATACTGTGCAATGAGGGCGGCAATATCCATGCGTGGATTGTAGAGCGTGGCCGCGCGCGACAGGATGACTGACGCCCAGTCGGGTGACACTGCGCGCGGTCAGCCTGGGAACGATCTTTGGCGAGCCTGGGTCAAGCCCTGCACGGCGGATGTTTCGAGCCGTGCCGATCCCTTTGGTAGCGGCTTACCGCACGGGCCGCATTGCCGCTAAACTCGCTGCGAAACAGAGGAAACATGGATCAAACCGTTGAACGCGCCTTGAGCAAGGTGCCGGAAGTCACGCTGATGTTCTGGATCATTAAGATCGCCGCCACGACGCTGGGCGAGACGGGCGGCGATGCCGTGTCGATGTCGATGAATCTGGGTTACCTGCTTGGCACCTTGATTTTTGCGACAGTTTTTTTCGTGATGGTGGCAGCGCAGATCAAGGTCGACAGGTTCAATCCCTGGCTTTACTGGGCGACCATCATTGCGACGACGACCGTCGGCACGACGCTGGCCGACTTTTCCGATCGTTCGCTCGGAATCGGCTATGCAGGCGGCGCATCGCTGCTGTTTGTCTTGTTGATGGCGTCACTGGCAATCTGGTACCGGACCCTCGGCTCGGTCTCCGTCGACAGCATCCGTTCGCCCAGGGCGGAGACGTTTTACTGGATCACGATCATGTTCTCGCAGACGCTGGGCACCGCGCTGGGCGACTGGACCGCTGATACGGCGGGGCTGGGCTATGCCGGTGGCGCCCTCGTTTTCAGCATGCTCCTGGGCCTGACGGTCGCGGCATACTTCTGGACGAAGATATCGAGAACGCTGCTGTTCTGGGCTGCATTCATCCTGACCCGGCCCCTCGGTGCGGTGGTGGGCGATTTTCTCGACAAGCCGGTTACCGCCGGCGGTGAGGCTTTGAGCCGTTACTCGGCATCGGCGGCGATCATCGTGTTCATCCTTGCCTGCATCCTGATCTTCCCGCAGCGCGCGGCAAGAACCGCGAGGCACTGAGGTGCCGTGAACTGCGCAGTTCTCGCCCGCCTGGCGCCGCGGGGACCGTTCCGGCTGCAGCCGGCAGCCCCGGCATCGTGCGCGGCACCCGCTTGACGCCCTTTCTCGTGGATAATTCGGGGTGCGCGTCCGCACGGCGCCCTGTTTGAACGGAGAACACAAGATGGAACTCAACGCCCTTACGGCTCTGTCGCCGCTGGATGGCCGTTATGGATCAAAAACGGCGCCGCTGCGCGACTTTTTCAGCGAGTATGCGCTGATCAGATACCGCGTTATCGTCGAGATCGAATGGCTGAAGGCGCTGGCGGCCGAGCCTGCCATCGTTGAAGTGCCCGCGTTTTCCGCCGCAGCTATCGCGCTGCTCGACGGCATTGCCGACCACTTTTCGGTGGTCGACGCCGAGCGTGTCAAGGCGATCGAGGCGACCACCAATCATGACGTCAAGGCGGTGGAGTATTTCCTCAAGGAAAAGACCAAAGGCAACGCCGAAATCGCAGCGGTGTCCGAGTTCATCCACTTCGCCTGCACCTCGGAAGACATCAACAACCTGTCGCACGCGCTGATGCTGAAAGGCGCACGCGATGCCGTGCTGCTGCCCGCGCTGGAAAGAATCATCGCGCGGCTGACCGATCTGGCGCATGAACTGGCCGATCTGCCGATGCTGTCGCGCACCCACGGCCAGCCGGCGTCGCCCACCACGGTCGGCAAGGAAATCGCGAACGTCGTCTATCGCCTGCGCCGGACCTGGGACGCCATCGGCGCGGTCGAGCTGATGGGCAAGATCAACGGCGCGGTCGGCAACTACAATGCGCATCTGTCGGCCTATCCGGGCCTTGACTGGGAAGGCTTCGCGCGCAGCTTCGTGACGGATCTTGGGCTCGGCTTCAACCCCTACACCATCCAGATCGAGCCGCACGACGCCATGGCCGAACTGTACGACGCCATCGCGCGCACCAATACCGTCCTCATCGATCTGAACCGCGACGTCTGGGGCTACATCTCGGTGGGCTACTTCAAGCAGAAGGTGAAGGCAGGCGAGGTCGGCTCATCGACCATGCCGCACAAGGTCAACCCGATTGATTTCGAGAACAGCGAAGGCAATTTGGGACTGGCCAACGCCATGCTGCGCCATCTGGCGGAAAAGCTGCCGATCTCGCGCTGGCAGCGCGATCTCACCGACTCCACCGTGTTGCGCAACATGGGCGTCGGGTTCGGCTACAGCCTGCTGGCCTACGAATCCTGCCTGCGCGGCCTGGGCAAGCTCGAGGCCAACCCTGCTGCGCTGGCGGCCGACCTCGATGCCAACTGGGAAGTGCTGGCCGAGCCGATCCAGACCGTGATGCGGCGCTACGGCGTGGCCAATCCTTACGAACAACTGAAGGAGCTGACGCGCGGCAAGGCCGGCATGACGCGCGAGACACTGCACGTCTTCATCGATGGGCTGTCGATCCCGGACACCGAGAAGACACGCTTGAAATTGATGACGCCGGCGTCATATACCGGCATTGCGGCCGAGCTGGCCAGACAGATTTAGGCCGGCTTCAAGCCCGTCCAACCTTCACGCGGAGGTTCCATGTCCGAACACGCCCTGGATGTCGGCCTCGCCGATTTTCCGCAACACGTTCTCGAAGAATCGAAGCATCGCCCGGTGGTGGTCGATTTCTGGGCGCCCTGGTGCGGGCCGTGCAAATCGCTGAAACCCGTGCTGGAGAAACTTGCCGCCGAATATGGCGGCAAGTTCCTGCTCGCCAAGATCAATTCGGACGAGAACCAGGAACTCGCGGCACGTTACGGCGTGCGCGGGATACCCAGCGTCAAGGCCTTCGTCAACGGCGAGCAGGTCGACGAATTTTCCGGTGCGTTACCGGAAGGCGAGGTGCGGGCTTTTCTCGATCGCCTCGTTCCCGGGCCAGCTGACGAACTGCGCCTGCAGGCGGCCGACGCGCGCATGGCGGGGGATCTGTCCGGGGCGCTGCAATTGCTGGCCGAAGCATCGAAGATTGATCCGGCCAATATCGGCGTGCGGCTCGACGCGACAGAAATCATGCTCGATCTGAACGAGGTCGACGAAGCCCGGCGCCTGATCGGCAGCCTCCCCGACGCCGCCGACCCGCGCGTGCCGGCCTTGAAAGCGCGCCTGCAATTCATGGGGGTGGCGGGCGAGGACGAGGCTGCGCTGACGGCGCGCGTAGCGGCGAACGGCAACGATCTGGAGGCGCGCCTCAAGCTTGCCAACCTGCTGGTCGCCGCGGGACAGTACGAAGCGGGCATGGACCAGCTGCTGGAAATCGTCCGCCGCGATCGCGGGTTCGAGGACGACGTCGGCCGCAAGACGCTGCTGGCGGTGTTCAATCTACTGGGTGGCGGCGAGCTAGTGAGCCGTTACCGGCGCATGCTGGCGAGCGCGCTGAACTGAGCCGTCGGCTCAGTCGATCGCCTGGTAGCGTACCTCGACGATTTCAACCTCGCGGCGGCCGTCGGGGGTTTGCACGCTGACCTTGTCGCCTTCGCGCGCTTTCAGCAGAGCACGCGCCATCGGCGAAATCCAGGCAATGCGCCCGCGCCCCGCGTCGGCTTCGTCGATGCCGACGATGGCGAAGGTGGATTCGCCGCCATCTTCATCTGCAATCGTGACGGTGGCGCCGAAGAACACCTGGTCGGTGTCCTCGCGGGTGGCCGGGTCGACCACCACGGCGTGTTCCAGGCGCTTGGACAAGAAACGGATGCGGCGGTCGACTTCGCGCAGCCTTTTCTTGCCGTAGATATAGTCGCCATTCTCCGAGCGGTCGCCGTTGCTTGCCGCCCAAGAGATGGTTTCCACCAGCTTGGGGCGTTCGACCTTCCACAGCTGATTGAATTCGGCGTCGAGGCGCGCGTACCCTGCGGGAGTCATGTAGTTCTTCGACCCGACGGGCAAGGCCGGGGCGGCGAGATCGTCCTCGTCGGCGTCCGGCGCGTCGGTTTCCTTGACGAAAGCCTTGTTCATCGGCCGAACAGATGGACGAGCAGCGAGAGCGCGAGCGACGCGAGAATGACGCTGGTAAAGGGGAAGTAGAATACCCCCCGTTTGTGTCTGACCTGAACGTCGCCGGGCAGCCGGCCCAGACCCAGGCGGTTGAGCCAGGGAGTGAGCAGGCCCAATACCAATAACGCCAGAACGAGTGTCACCAGCCATTTCATCATGAGGGAATTCTAGCCGATGGACGCAGATCTGCCGCCGCAGTTTGAACGCACCCGGATTCTGCTCGACAGCAGCGAGCAGATGCGGCTTGCCCAGGCGCACGTGCTGGTGGCGGGGCTGGGGGGCGTCGGCTCGTACTGTGCCGAGGCGCTGGCGCGGGCCGGCGTGGGGCGACTGACCCTCATCGACCACGACGTGGTCGCCGTATCGAACATCAACCGCCAGTTGCCTGCGCTGCTGTCCACCGTGGGGCAGCCGAAAGCCGAAGTGATGGCCGCGCGCATCCGCGACATCAACCCGGCATGCGTGCTCAGCGTGATCCGTCAGTTTCTCGTTCCCGAGAACGTCGCCGACATCGTGCCGGCCGACGTCGATTTCGTCGTCGACTGCATCGACTCCCTCAACTGCAAGGTCGCGCTGGTTGCCAGCAGCGTCGAGCGTGGGCTCAACGTCGCCTCCAGCATGGGGGCGGGTAACAAGCTCGATCCCACGCGCATCCGGATTGCCGACATCTCGAAAACCGAGATGTGCCCGCTTGCCTCGGTGATGCGCAAGCGGCTCAGGAAACGCGGTATTGCGAAGGGTGTGCTCACCGTGTTTTCCGACGAGGCCGGGCGCGCGCCCTTGCCGCCGCAGCCGGTCGAAGGCCGCGGCCGCGACCGGGCCGTCAACGGCACGATCAGCTACATGCCGCCGCTGTTCGGGTTGATGCTGGCTGGCGCGGTGGTGCAGCGGTTGATCGCCCAGGATGATCTGCGTACCCCTGCGCAAAGTTCGGATGCACGTGATGCAAGCTAGAACCTGTTGGGTGCTGACGGTTGGTGTTCCGGGCATGGACAACCAGTCCATAGGCCTGGCTCAGGCATTGGGGCTGGAGGTGGTGCAGAAGCGCATCCACCCCGTCGCACCGTGGAAGCATCTGCCGCCGCAGCTGTGGCTGGCGCCGCTCCGTTTCCTCGGGCGTGGCAGCGATGCCATCGTGCCGCCCTGGCCGGATGTGGTGATCGGCACCGGGCGGCTGACCGTTGCGGTCGCCTTGGCCATCAAGCGCGCCAGCGGTGGGCGCACGTTCAACATCCGTATCCAGGATCCGCATACGGCGTACGATGAATTCGATGTCATCGTCACGCCCCAGCATGACCGCTGCAATCGGCCGAACGTCATCGCCACCCTCGGCGGCCTGCATACCCTCACGCCGGCGCGCATACGTGAGGCCGGGGAGAGGTTTGCGGAGAAATTCGCCGATTTGCCGCAGCCGCGCGTGGCAGTGCTGGTTGGCGGCACCAACAAATGCTATCGCCTGACGCCAGAAATCGGCCGTGCGCTTGGCGAGCAGCTTGCCGCGCTGTCCGCGACCACCGGTGTAGGCATTCTGCTGACGCCGTCGCGCCGGACGGGGGCCGAGGTCGAGGCTGCGTTGCGGGCTGCGCTGGCGCAGACGCCTGCCTATATCTGGGACGGTACGGGCGAGAACCCCTATCTCGCCTACCTCGCGCTGGCAGATTACATCGTGGTCACGGCAGATTCGGTCAACATGGTTTCGGAAGCCTGCACCACCGGCAAGCCGGTCTATGTGGTGGAACTGGAGGGTGGCTCCAGAAAATTCCGGTTGTTTCATGAGGCGATGCGCAACGGCGGGTATACGCGGCCCTTCACCGGGAAACTGGAACACTGGCGTTACCCGGCGCTCGACGATGTCGGCAGGGTCGCAGAGGCAATTCGTCAACGCCTGGGGCGCCGCTGAAGGCCGTCTGTAGACGGCGCAGGGCTGCGCAGGCCCAGGAAAGCCTTGCGGCGGACCGGGGCGGGCCATTTGTGCCAAGCCGGCAAGCCCTTTAAGATTCGGGCGTCCATGACCTCTTAGCCGCGGGTCCCTCCGGCTCCGCGAAGCGTATCCAACCGGAAATCATTCATGCCGATCAAAATCGAAACGTTCAGTAACGCCAAGGGCGGAAGCAGCTTCTTCAAGGCGCTGGGCCACCCGCTGACGGTCGACAAGGCAACTGCCCTGATGGCCAAACTGGGCCGCGGCCCGGTTGCGGTCTACGATCCCCTCGGCATGCTGGAAGGTTTTGCCGAATTCCATGATCTGTCTGAATTGGATATTCGCGGCGTATTCGTTCAGCGCCTGGAAGACCTCGGCAGGACCGTGCTGGGGCATGAGACGCAGCCCGTCACCGGGCTGCGGGACGCGCAGGTGACCACACTGTTTGTCGTCGCATTCGATGCGAAGCGCTTGATCGCACAGATGCGCCATCTGCTTTTGCCGGGCGCGGAAATCCTCAGCCTGGACGAGGTACGGATACCGGACGCAATGCTCACGAATCGCCGCCGCTATCTGGACCCGCTCAACTTCGCCACCAACTTCGCGCTGCTGCGCGATGCGCAGGGCCGGCACACGCGCATCGTGACGGCCGACTACTGGTCAGGCTGGGGCGCGCCGCAGCCGCCCTCGGTGTGGTTTTGTCTGTTCGACCAGGCGGGCAAGGTGCTGGCCCAATGGCAGGAACAGATTCATGCCCCCGGCGCCAGCCTGGTGGTGGACAGCCGGCAGGTGCGCCAGCGCTTCAGTCTGGGCGAATACACCGGCTCCCTGTTCATCCATGTGATGGGCGTGGCGGGGCACGATGTCGTCAAATATGCGCTCGACACCTACGGCGACGATCCGGGAGAGCTTTCCTGCACGCACGATGCGAATGCCTGGCCCTCGGATTTGTATGCTGGCCTGCCTGCGCCGAAAGCCGACGAGTCCGTGGTGTTGTGGATCCAGAACAGCCATCCGGTGACCATCCCGAAGCGGGGCATCGGGGTGAACCTGATGGGGACGCGCGACATCGCGTGGCTGGACGCGGAAATACCGCCCTTCGCCAGCCATCCGCTGGATGTCGCCACCTTGTTGCCGCAGGCGCGCTGGCCGCAGCAGATCGAGGTCCAGGCCGGGCGGTATTTCGTACGACCGCGCTACGAAGTGCAGGTGAAGAACGGGCGCAGCCGCATTGCGCATGCGAATGTAGAGCGCAACGACCTGGCCGCCGACCCGGTCATCCCCAAACTCGGCGCGCTGATGGGCAAGGGCTTCATCCTGCCCGCCCCCATCCTGCCGACCCGGCAATGGGACAGCGTCCTGCAGCCCACGCCGATGTCGACTGCCCAGCAGGATCTGCCGATCATGGCCCTCCTCTATGACGCGTCGGGGGTCGAGGTGGCGCGCCATGCGCTCGGCTGCCTGCCGCGCAACACAGCGACCGAGTTTGACCTTGGCCGTTTCCTGCGCGAGCGCGAACTGAGCCTGCCCAGCGGCTACGGCCACGTCGAACTGGTGTATGAATTCAGCCAGGGCGGCTCGGCTGACGGCTGGCTGCACAGCCTGTTCCGCTACACGCAGAAGGCCAGCGGGCATGTCGCCGAAACCAGTTTCGGCGGACACATCTTCAATACAGTGCTGACCTACAAGAACGAACCCCAGTCCTACGCGAGTGCGCCGCCCGGACTCAGCACCCGCCTATTCCTGCGCCTGGCGGACGAACCGCTGGATACCTTCTGCCATTTGATCTATTCGGCCTCGACCCCCTGGCATGCCATGTCCACCACATCGCTCTCCCTGTACGATGCGCAGGGCAGCGAAGTCGCGGTGCGGCAGGTGCGGATTCCGTGCGGCGGCTCGCTGCTTTGGCGTTACGCGGAGACATTCGATGCCGACGCCCGGCGCCGTGCCGGCGCCAACGCCTATATCCTCATCCGCGACGCGACCTGCCGGCTGTTCGGCTATCACGGCGCCCTCAACGGCGACACGGCGTTTTCCCTGGATCACATGTTCGGCTTCTGAGGCGCGCCTGGACACTTCTCGCGGAAGCGCCGCGCCGCGTCAATTCGCTGATTGCTGCGTCGCCTCATCGACCTGCTTGCGCTGCGCATCGGCCGCATCCATGACCTGTCCTGCCACCGCCTTGGCTTTCCTGACGGTCTGGATCTGCGATTCGAATACCGGGCTGGCTTTGTGCTCCGTTTCGGGCTGCGGCGGTGTGCGGTCGCAGGCGGCCAGAGCCAGCACAAGCGGAATCAGAATCCATTGCATTTTGCATCCTCCAGCAAACCGGTGGGCAGGCCATCGATGCTGATCCGGTTTTTCTCGCGCCAGTAATCCAGCAGGCCGATCGGCCCTTTCTTCTCCGCCCAGCGCGCCAGGGTGTCACGCTCGCCGCGATAGGTGTATAGCGGCACGGCGTAGCCGCACGAGGTCTGCACCGACTCGATATCGAGCACGATAAGCTGGCGCTCGCCGGGCAGTGCCGCAAAATGCCGCCGCAACTCGCCCCATTCCGGATCCTGCCGGCGCACTGCGCGGCCGCGCCCGTACAGACGCAGGATCAGCGGGTCGGCGTCGAAGCTGCACCACATCAAGGTCATGCGGCCGTCGTGCGCCAGGTGGGCCGCGGTTTCGTTGCCGCTGCCGGTCAGATCAAGGTAGGCCACGTGCCGCGCGGAGAGCACGCGCAGGCTGTCCATCCCCTTGGTCGAGAGGTTGAGGCGGCTGTCGGCGGTGCCTGTGGCGGTGAAGAAGATCTTCTGCGCGCCGATGAAGGCGAGGTGTTTTTCCTCGAGCGCGGGATAGAAGCGCGCCACAGGCACCGCCGACAGCCGCCTCAACCTCTCGCCCAAGCGGATGGACAGCCTGCGCGTGCTCTCCGCGCGGCACGT
>JBLMYH010000274.1:0-12569 GCA_050258175.1 Hyphomicrobiaceae bacterium | reverse complement strand
CAAGAATCCATCGATTCAATGATGTATGGCCCCGACTTCGCGTCGGACGCCGGTCCGCTTGCCCGGATCAAGCGCGCAGTGATGTTTGTCTCGGGTTTTCCGCCCAGGCGGTCATGGCTAGACGGCGAGGCAACGCTGCGGATCTCCGCATGCTCGCCCCCCCAATGTTGCCTGCAGCATGTCGATGAACGCACGCGTCTTCGCCGGCATGAGCCGTCGTCCGGGAAATACAGCCGACACCGCCTCGCTGGGCAAGCACCAGCCCGGAAGCACGCGCTGCAAAAGGTCCTTGCGGACATCGGGCAGCGCGAAGGCATCGGGGACGGCCACGATGCCTGCGCCCGCGCGCGCCATGTGGATCAGCAATTCCGGCGAATTGGCGGCAATGCGCCCGGGCGGAACGCCCTCCCAGCGGGTCGCGCCATTGCTGAGGACCCATTTCATGGGCTCGCCATTTACGCCAAGCAGTCCTACGGCCTTGTGGCGCGCCAGATCTGCGGGCATTGCGGGAGGCCCGAACTCGGCAAGGTAATCGGCTGATGCATACAGACCGGTCGAGAGTTCATTCAAGCGTCGCGCGGCCAGCATGGCGTCGTCGGGCAGATCGCCGACGCGAATTGCCACATCAAACCCTTCCCCCAGCAAATCAACGCGTCTTGGCGACAAATCGAGCTCCAACGCGATGCCTCGGTGCGTGGCCACAAACGTGGCAAGCGCATCCGCGAGCAGCAGGTTTGCAAGGTCGCTGGGCATGGACACGCGCAGCCGCCCGCTTGGCGCTGACTGGCGATGCTCGCTCAGGGCCGCGACCGCGCCCACTTCGGCGACCACCTGACGGGCGTGCTCCAGCAACAACTGTCCGAATTCGGTCAGCGTCTGGCGGCGGGTGGTGCGCAATAAGAGGCGCTCGCCCAGGCGCTGTTCCAGCCCGGCGAGCCGCCGCGAGACGGTGGATTTGGGCAAGCCCATCCGCTCAGCCGCCCGGCTGAAACTCCCCAGCTCGGCCACGTAGGCAAAGATCAGCAGGTCGTTCGGGTCGATATTTGCGGCAGATTGTTCCATGTTCGGAACAATCATATCCAATTTACCGTATTCGCAAAGCGATTGATGATGAATACAGTATATCCATCGCAATCAACCCCTCCGAGGTACCTAAATGAACATCCTGCAAATCAACGCCAGCGCCCGCCGTGAAGGGTCCAACTCCACCCGTCTGGCCAACACCATCGTCGGCCGCCTGAAGGCCGCCAATCCGGAGGCCCGGGTCAGCCTGCGCGACCTGGCCGTGACGCCCCACCCCATGCTGGACGAAGCGGCGCTGGGGGCGTTGTTCACCCCCGCCGACCAGCGCACGGCCGAGCAGACGGCTCGCGCGGCGCTGGACGATGCGCTGATCGCCGAGATCCAGGCGCACGACACCATTGTGGTGGGGGTGCCGATGTACAACTTCGGCGTGCCGGTGCAACTCAAGAGCTGGATCGACGCGATCGCCCGCGCCGGGGTGACCTTCCGCTACACCGAAGCCGGTCCCGAAGGCCTGCTCAAGGGCAAGAAGGTCTACCTGGCCCTGGCCCGCGGCGGCCTCTACCGCGACACGGACAAGGACGCCCAGGTGCCCTACCTGAAGAATGTGTTCGGCTTTCTGGGCATGACCGACCTGAGCTTTATCTATGCTGAAGGCCTGGCCATGGGGCCGGAAGCGGCTGAAAAGGGATTTGCCCAAGCCGAGGCGGATCTCGAGGCAGCGTTCGCCTGAGCGCAGTCCACGTCCCGTCACGCATCAACCGCCAAGGAACCCCATCATGTCCCAGTCGGTTCAAGATGCCCTCAATCTGGCCGCCCGCCTCCTCATCGTCGCCCTCTTCCTGCCCGCAGGCATCGGCAAGTTGACCGGCTTTGACGGCACCGTCGGCTACGTCGCATCCGCAGGGAACATTGCCGTGGTCGGCGGATTGCTGGCACCGGTGGCGAATGGTGCAGGCCGCTAGAGTCTCGAGGCCCGGTGCGGGTGACGTCCCCCAGACCGAACGCAACCCTCAACCGTACATTTTCACAAGGAGATCGGCCATGACAACACTCAGACCTTCGCACGCGCGCGGCCACGCCAACCATGGCTGGCTCGACAGCTACCACAGCTTTTCCTTCGCGAACTACTACGACCCGGAGCACATGGGGGTTTCCAATCTGCGCGTGATCAACGACGACACCGTGATGCCAGGTCAGGGGTTCGGCACCCACGGCCACCAGGACATGGAAATTGTCAGCTACGTTCTGGATGGGGCGCTGGAGCACAAGGACAGCATGGGCAACGGTTCGCTCATCCGCCCGGGCGACATCCAGCGCATGAGCGCCGGAACCGGGGTTCGGCACAGCGAGTACAACCCCTCCCGGACGGAGCCGGTCCATTTCCTGCAGATCTGGCTGGTGCCGAACCGTACCGGCGTGCAGCCGGGTTACGAGCAGAAGCACTTTGCGCGCGAGGACCGGCGCGGCCGGCTGGTGCTCCTGGTTTCGCCGGATGGGCGCGACGGTTCCCTGAGTGCGCATCAGGACGGGCTGCTGTACGGCACCCTGCTTGAGGCGGGCGAGGCGGTTGAGCACCGACTCGCGACCGGGCGACGGGCCTATGTGCACGTGGCTCGCGGCCGCGTCGCCGTTAATGGCCTGCCGATGGACACAGGGGACGGCGCGACGCTGGACGACGTCACCCAAATCCGTCTGGAGGGCCTGGGACAGGCCGAGGTGCTGCTGTTCGATCTGCCCTGAACTTGGTCCCGCCGCACCCGCAACGGCGCGGCGCCCGTTCCCATCGGGGACGTTAACACGCCACCGGGCCCGCGCTCCAGGGTCTGCCTGGCCGAGAAACGGGCCGGTGGTCACCGGCTTTTGTGGCGGACTGGCCGCCTTCTCCACCTTTTCCGCCCAGTTCGCAACGCTGCTGCAACAAGGTCGCCCAAACTGGGCGCTCGTCTGCCAGTTCCGGCCACCCGCTTGTTCTTCCACGCCGCCATGTCGCCGACTGGTTCGATCCCACCGCGCACGAACGGATGGCTATGATGGAACTGGCAGGCGCACGGCTCGACGCCGAGTCCCACTGCGACGGCCAGCCTCGGCATCACGGGGGTGAGGTGGCGGGACAGACCGTGTTCCATATCCATCTGCATCTTGTTCCCCGCTACCGGGGTGACGTGGCGACACCGCACGGCGGCGTGGAGGCGTGATTCCGGACAAGCAGAATTGCTGAAGGAGACACATGGAAGGCTACTTTCTTAGGTTTTATCTGCATGAAAACCAGCGCTGCCACGGCAAGCTGGCCTGGGAATGGCTGCTTGACCAGGCCAACAAGCTGGGTATCCGGGGCGGGACCGCATTCCGCGCCATGGCCGGCTTCGGCCATCACCACCAGCTGCAGGAAGACCGCTTCTTCGAACTGGCCGGCAATCTTGCAGTGGAGGTGGAGTTCATCGTCACCGAGGCGGAGTCGGCGAAATTGCTGGAAATCCTGCACCGGGAAAAAGTCAGGGTCTTCCATGCTCACATCCCGGCGCGCTTCGGGGTGGTCAATCCCGGCTCCGGCGACCCCCCGGAAAATGGAGGGAACGCGTCATGATCGCAATCTCGGCGCAGGCAGCGCCGCGCCACTTGAATCCGCCATAAATTCTTTATGGCGCGACAGCATAAACAGAAGATTGGCGTCCCCCGCATGATGCAGAATCCACGTTTCAGCCGCAGCGCGGTACCGCTGTTCCTGTTGGCGGCACTCGCCGGCTGCGCGAGCTACACGCCCCGCCCCCTGTCGCCGCAAGCCACCGCTGCCGCCTTTGAAGCCCGTTCCCTGTCCGACCCCCGCCTCGCAAAGTATGTCCAGGCACATCTGCCTCGCACCGAGGCGGCCGGACCGTCCAGCACCTGGGATTTGGATAAGCTGACGCTGGCGGCGCTGTACTTTCATCCCGATCTGGGGGTGGCGCGGGCAGAGCAGAATGTGGCCGAAGCGGGTGTCCAGGTTTCCCGGCAGCGGCCCAACCCGAGCCTGGGATTCACCCCCGAGTACAACGTTGATGCGGTATCCGGGATGTCGCCCTGGATTCTGGGGTGGGTGCTGAATTTCCCGATCGAAACCGCCGGACGGCGCAGCTACCGGGAGAGGCTGGCAAACGATCAGCGTGCGGCGGCACGCTTCCATGTCGCCGAAGTGGCCTGGCAAGCCAGAAGCCGCGTACGCAGCCGTCTCCTTGACTACGATTCCGCACTGCGCGAACAGACTCTCCTCGGGCAAACGCTGGATCTAAGCGAAGATCTTTTGCATGCCGCGCAGCGCCGCCTGGCAGCCGGCGAGGCGGCGCAACCCGAGTTGGATTCTGGGCAGGCAGCACTGGCCGATGCCCGCCTGCAATTGAACAGGGCGCGTGGCCGCGTCGCTGCAGCGCGGGTGGCGCTGGCCGCGGCGGTCGGGGTGCCGGTGGCGGCGCTCGACCGTGTGAATCTTTCCTGCGACGCGCTCAGCCAGCCGCTTTCCAGGGTGAAAATCCCGGCACCAGCGCTGCGCAGCGCCGCGCTGACCAATCGCGCCGATCTGCTGGCGTCGCTCGCCCGGTACGCGGCGAGCCAGTCCGCGCTGCAGCTGGAGATTGCGCGGCAGGTCCCGGACCTGCAAATCGGCCCGGGCTACAAGTGGGATCAGGGTGCGAACAAATGGTCGCTCGGGATCAGCCTGACGCTGCCGCTGTTCAACCAGAACCAGGGCCGGATCGCGCAGGCCAGGGCACAACGCGAACTGGCCGCAGCCCAGTTCATCGCCCTGCAAGCCCGGGACATCGCCCAGACCGAGCACGCGCTTGCGGGCTACCGTGCGGCGCTCGTGGCACTGGACGCCGCACAGTCCCTGGCCGCCGTGCAACAGACGCGCATGCAATCCGCACAACGCCGATTCGCGTCGGGCGACATCGATCACAGCGCGTTGGACCAGGCACAGTTGCAGGCGCTGGCCGCTGAAAACACCCACTTGAGCGCATCGAAACAGGCCAAGCAGGCGTTGGGGGCGCTCGAAGACGCACTCGAACGCCCGCTGGACGACGCCATCGACATAAGCGCCCTGCCCGCCCCCCGGCGCGATGCACCTGCCAACCAAGGGTCCAGGCCATGAAATACAAACGCAAACTCCTCGCGGGCCTGATCGCGGCTGGGGCCATGTTCGGCGCGGCCATCTGGCTACGAGGTACGCCACCCCACCCCGCCAGTCCGCCTGGCGGCGCGCAAGCGGCCACGGCCAGCCCAGGTACGGTAGCGGTCAGTCCCGTGCAAGCGGCGGCCAGCGGCATCGAAGTGCGGGCGCTGCCCATCACCCGTTTCCAGCCGCAAACCAGCGCCTACGCCAGCGTACTCGACCCGGGGCCGCTGTTGCAGGTGCGCGGGCAATTGCGCTCGGCGCAGGCGCAAGCCGATGCAGCACGGGCGCAGGCAGGGGCCTCGGAGCGCGAATACCGGCGCCTGGCGCTGCTCAATAGTCAGGATCACACGGCGTCGGACAAGGTGACAGAGGCAGCGCATGCCACCTGGGAGGTGGACCGCGCGCAGCTGCGATCGGCGCAGGCCGCATTGCGGGCTGCCGGGGATGCGGCGCGCAGCAGCTGGGGTGACGTGCTGGTGCGCTGGGCACTCGCCGCGCGCGCGCCACAACTGGATGCCCTGAATTCCGGACAGCAGGCTTTGCTGTCCGTCGCGTTGCCGCAGCGGGGGACGCTGGATTCGCCGCCACTGACGATTCGCATCGGCCTGCCCGGAACCGGCGGCGGCGAGATCGCTGCGCACCTGGTATCGCCTTCTCCGCTGGCCGACCCGGTCATCCAGGGCCCGACTTATTTTTACCTGTCGCCGCGCGGCGGGTTGCGCACCGGCATGCGCATCGCTGCCTTCCTGCCCGCCGGCCAATCGCTCGAAGGGGTGGCGATCCCGAGTTCGGCCGTAGTCTGGTATGCCAACCGGCCCTGGGTCTACGTGCAGCGCGACGAGACGCATTTCGCGCGGCGCGAAATCGCCGTCGATACTCCCGCACCCGGCGGTTGGTTTGTCGCACACGGGTGGCACGGTGACGAGCGCGTGGCGGTCAAGGGCGCAGCCCTGCTGTTCTCGCAGGAATTCCAGCGGCAACCGCAAGCGGGCGGTCCGAGCATTGGTGGCGACGACGATGATTGACGCACCGACAGGCGCGAGGGATTCGCTCGCATGCTGACTTCCATCGTTGGCTTTGCCATCCGCTTTCGCGGGGTCGTCATCGCGCTGGCCATGCTGCTGACAGGGTACGGCCTGTTCGCCCTCAGCCATGCGCGGCTGGATGTGTTTCCGGAATTCGCGCCGCCCCAGGTGCAGGTGCAGACCGAAGCGCCGGGGCTGTCGCCCGAGCAGGTGGAAGTGCTGGTCACCCAGCCGCTGGAGAACCGGCTGGCGGGCCTGAGCGGCCTCAGGACCCTGCGCTCCAAATCGTTTCAGGGGCTGTCCATGATCAGCCTGACGTTCACGGCGAACACCGATATTTACCGCGCCCGGCAGCTCGTGGCAGAGCAGCTGGGCGGCACGGCCGTCACGCTTCCGCCGGGCGTAAAGGCGCCGGCCTTGCTGCCGCTTGCCTCCTCCACCAGCGTGGTGCTGAGCCTCGGTTTGACCTCGAAATCGCGCTCGCTGATGGAACTGCGCACCCTCGCCGACTGGAGCGTCAAACCGCAACTGCTGTCCGTCGGCGGGGTGGCGGGCATTTCCGTGTTCGGCGGCGAGGTGAAGCAACTGCAGATCCAGATCGCCCCCGACAGGCTGGTGCGTTACGGCCTGTCGATCCAGGACGTGGTCAATGCGGCAAAACGGGCAACCGCGGTGCGCGGCGCCGGCCTTATCGAAAACGACAACCAGCGCATCGTGCTGGAAACCACCGGGCAGCCCGTCTCCGCCGCGGCGCTGGGGGCAGTGGTGCTGCGCAACCAGGGCGGCGCGACCCTGCGCCTGGCCGACGTGGCGCAGGTGACGGTGGCACCCGCCCCGGCCGTCGGCGCGGCCTCGATTCAGGGCCAGCCGGGGGTCATGCTGGTGGTCGAGGAACAGTACGGCGCGAATACCCTGGCCGTGACCCGGGCGCTGGAACGACGCCTCGCGCAGCTCGAACCGGCGCTCGTCGCCGAAGGCGTGACCCTGCACCCCGACCTGTTTCGCCCGGCCAACTTCATCGAAACCGCGATCAGCCACCTGCGCACCGCGCTGCTGATCGGCGCCGCGCTGGTGCTCGTCGTGCTGTTCCTGTTCATGTTCAACGTGCGCGCTGCGGTCATTTCGGCCACCGCGATTCCGCTGGCGTTGCTGGCTGCGGTGATCGTGCTGAATCACTTCGGCATCGGCCTCAATACCATGACGCTGGGCGGACTCGCCATCGCCATCGGCGAGGTGGTGGACGACGCCATTGTCGACGTCGAGAACATTTTCCGGCGCCTGCGCGAGAACCGGCTGCTGGCCGCGCCGCTGGGAGCGGCGCAGGTGGTATTGAATGCCTCGCTCGAGGTGCGCGGTGCGGTGATCTACGCCACCTTCATCGTGGCCTTGGTGTTCGTGCCGGTATTGACGCTGTCCGGCGTCGCCGGCCGCCTGTTCGGCCCGCTGGCACTCGCCTATATCGCGGCCATCTCGGCTTCGCTGGTGGTGGCGCTGACGCTGACCCCGGCGCTGGCCTACGCGCTGCTGGCGGGACGTGCCGCCGAGGCAACGGAACCGCCGCTCGGTAAATGGCTCAAGGCACGCTATACGCGCCTGCTTGCCCATATCGATCAGCGTGCGGGTGCGGCGATCCTGGTCGTGCTCTTGCTGTGCGGCGCGGCATTGGCCGTGCTGCCATTCCTGCAAGAGCGCTTCCTCCCCACGCTGCGCGAGGGTCATTTCATCGTCCACATGAGAATGGCACCCGGCACGTCGCTGGCCCAGTCACTGGCGCTCGGGCGGCGCGTTAGCGGGGCGCTCCGCCACGTTTCGGGCGTCCGTTCGGTGGCCCAGCGCGCGGGACGGGCCACTCAAGTGTCGGATCCGGCGGGCGCATTTTCGAGCGAATTCGAGGTGGACCTGACCCCGCTCTCAGGCCCCGGGCAGCAGCGCGTGCTGAATGACATCCGTGCTGCCCTTGCCCCCTTCGTCGGGGCAAATTTCTCGGTCAACACCTTCCTCACCGAACGCATCCACGAAACGATTTCCGGCTATACCGCGCCGCTGGTGGTGAATGTCTATGGCAACGACCTCGATGTACTCGACCGCAAGGCCGAGGAAATCGCCGCTGCGATACGAAACGTGCCGGGTGCCGGCACTGTGCAGGTGCAGGCAGCTGCAGGCAGCCCGCAGTTGGTCATCCGCCTGCGCGACGCTGTCCTGTCGCGGCTCGGCATCGCCCCGGTCGATGCGCTGACTACGCTCGAAACTGCGTACGCCGGCACGCGCGTGGGCGAGGTATACGACGGTAACCGCGTATTCGACGTGGCGGTGGTGCTGGCGCCACGCCTGCGGCAAAGCCCGGCGCAGCTGGGTGAGTTGCCCTTGAAGGCGCCGGACGGCCGGATCGTGCAACTCCGGGATGTGGCGGACATCGCGCAGACCGAGGGACGCTATCTGATTCTGCACGACGACGCGCAACGCCTGCAGGTGGTGACTGCGGAGGTGAAAGGACGCGCACTGTCGCGTTTCGTCAACGCCGTGAAAAAACAGATCGCGGCCCAGGTCACCCTGCCGCGCGGCACCTACCTTGTCTATGCCGGCGATGCGCCGGAGCGGGCGCGCGCGCAACAGGACCTGCTGCTGCATTCGGCGCTGGCCGCAGCCGGGGTGGCGCTGCTGCTATATATCGCGCTGGGCGGCGTGCGCTCGACCATCCTGGTGTTCGCCAACCTGCCGTTCGCGCTGGCCGGCGGCGTGGTCATGGTGCTGGTCACCGGCGGCGTGCTGTCAATCGGCTCGCTCGTGGGTTTTGCCACCTTGTTCGGCATTACCCTGCGCAACGCCATCATGCTGGTCTCCCACTACCGCCATATCGTCGAGGTGGAAGGCGTGGCCTGGGACAAGGCAGCGGCGATCCGGGGTGCTGCGGAGCGCCTGTCGCCGATCCTGATGACGGCGCTGGTCACCGCCTTGGGACTGTTGCCGCTGGCGCTGACCAGCGGTGCACCCGGCAACGAGATCGAAGGGCCGATGGCGGCCGTCATCCTGGGCGGGTTGATCACCTCCACGCTGCTCAACCTGCTTATCTTGCCGACCCTCGCGCTGCGCTACGGGCGCTTCGAGCGCCGCACTCAACGCGGTGCCGCCGAGCCTGCTTCGGCCTCGGCCTAGCCCTTCCTGCCCGCCTTGCCACTGAACACCGGTACTGCCAGCCGCAGCCGAGGGCGACTGTTGGCCCGTTGCTCAGGCCTGCCTCACCGACCTCTCGGCATCGCCGCTCAGTAATTCAGGCTGATCGTCAGTTCGAGGTCCTGCCCGTCATACGGGAAACTGGCGGCAGGGAAAGTCGGCGCGCCGAACAAGGCCTTTGCGTCATTGGAAAAACCGTAGCCTTCCTTGGGGATGCCCAGCAGGTTGGTGTCAAGTTTGCCGTTCATGTTTTCATCGTGAACGACGGCAAGCGCATACGTTCCCGGCGCGATGTCTTCAAAATCGCAGCGCGCCTGCTTATCCCGAACCTTTATGAACATGATATGGGTTGCCGAGCGCAGATACTCGGTCGGGAAACCTTGCGCGGATTCAAAAAGTGCGCACGCCACAGCGCCTGTGCTGTTTCTGATGTCCAGAATTTTTACGTGAATTCCAGGGCAAGGTGACTGGGCAAGGACGGCGGTGGGAGGACTCGCAAACATCAGCGCTGAAAGCCATGTTACGCACCGAGTCCGCGTGGGAACCCGTATCTTAGGACCTCTGACGGTCGGGTCCTCCGCCGACTTCCGCGTGATTGGCGCATTCATGGTCTTCCTTTGGCTGCCGACCTGCATAGATTGCGTAGCTATAGCAGGAAAAATCCATTACCACCGAACGCCGCACTCCGTGTGCTACCGTACAGACTACCGGTGAGGATGCAAGTAGCCTTGCGCTTTCGTTGGGAGGCTCTATAAATCTTACCCGGACGGTCGTTACAACGTTCCCTCTGCCTGCGGGCTGCGCGAGGTGAAGAGGCCGGCTGGCGACTAAGGATGCTCGATTGGCAATTCCGCCAGTGGGGCCCGAACCGAAGGAGACTTGCTATGGACTGGAATATCGTTGAAGGCAACTGGAAGCAGTTCAAGGGCAAGGTGAAAGCGCAGTGGGGCAAGCTTACCGACGATCACCTCGACGCGATTGCCGGCAAGCGCGATCAGCTGGCGGGAAAGATCCAGGAGTCCTACGGCGTCACGAAGGACGAAGCCGAAAAACAGATCAAGGACTTTGAAGCGCGCAACAAGGACGATCGCTCCTAGTTTTCTACCTGAGCATGGCGGCAGTGTGGCGTCAGGCTCAGGGCCGGCGCATTTTCTTGAATGCCCCATCATGTCTAATTACATACGCTCTATTGCGCCATACCGATTGTTCCAAGCGCGGCAGCAACCGCCGGTTTCTGCCGGATTGGTCAGCACGATGGCCACTACACAGAGCAGTCGCTACGGCAAACATCACCTTGAGCTTAGTCAAAATACCATGAATACACTTCCTGCAACCGGTGGCGATCGTCCCGCCGAAGCCGGCTATTCCTTCTCCTCCGCATGCACATGTCCCCGCTGCAACGGCTCTGCGTACCGCGTACATCGCCGATTTGTCGATTTGCTCATGAGCATGTTCGTAACAGTCAGCCGCTACCGCTGCCGTTCGATGGACTGCGGCTGGGAAGGCAATTTGCGCGTGAAGCGGCATCCCCTGTTGCTGCGGTGACCGGCTGACGTGTCCGTTTCACGGCTTCGAGTTCGATGCCGAGGGACACATATTCCGGCAATGGGCGGCGAGGACAGCATGTCGCTCACCGGCTTTCCGCCGAAGCACTGATCTGGCTGTGGTTGGGCGAACCCCGGGAGGCTTATCCCGGGGTCGCCTACTTTCCGCAGCTGGAATCCGGATGGCGTGATGGAACGGTGGTTGTCGAGTGGCCGGTCCATTACACCCGCGCCATCGAGAACCAACTCGACGTTGCCCTTCTGGACCTCGAACACCGCACCACGATCGGCGCAGCGGGCGCGGTTTCGTCGAGGGTCCCTACGTCGAGGCCATGAGCGGGGCATCAAGGTTGACGGCACCTTGCGGACCCCGAACCGCAGACGACCACGAAGTCCTCCGTGTAGAGATCCAAGCTTACTCCTTGTGCAAGTTAAGCAACTACGTCATGGACTGACCGCTATGGGCTGGGTCATGCCGCATCTTCCGTCTACAGTAGAGACGCATCATCGGCCGCACCGAGATGCCATGCAGCACGATGGACACGGTCACCGCCGCCAGCGTGATGGCCACGATCTGCTCTGCCAGGGGGCGGGGCAGTCCGTGGTGAATGGCGTACATCAGATAGTAGACCGAGCCGATGCCCCGGATGCCGAACCAGGCGATCATGATGCGCTGGTCGCGGGAGACAGGCGCGCCGAGCAGACCCAGCCACACCGAGAACGGGCGGATCAGCAGAAACAGCAGCGCCAGGAACCCGAACGCACTGGCGGAAAGGTGGGCGAATGGCAGCATCGCCCCCACCACCAGCATGACGGCCAACTCGGCGATCCGCTCCACTTGTTCGTTGAAGCCCCGTACTGCCTGCATCATGTAGGCGCTGGCATGATCGTCATGGGTGGCGTGGGAGGTGGTTGCGTCATCGGCCTGTCGGTCCGGTCGTCCGGCAGTTCCGGCGCCGAACATATGGGTCAAGCCGGACTGCTCCTTCACCCGCCGCAGGGCGAGTCCCGCGGCGAACACGGCCAGAAAACCATAGGCGTGGCAGAGAACGGCGACCCCATAGGTAAGGGCGATGAGCCCCAGGGCCAGGAACTCGTCCAGCCCGACGGATTCCTGGTGACGGGTGCGCAGATAGACCACCAGCCTGCCGATCAGCGCGCCGAGGGCGCCACCGATCAGCAGTCCGGCGATGGTGGCCCAGATCACGTCCACCGCCAGCCAGCGCCAACCCGCCGTACCCAGGTCGTGCAGACCCAGCAGGCCCAGGGCCAGCATCACGAAGGGAAACGCCGCGCCGTCATTGAGCCCGCCCTCGCCGGTCAGGCTGAAACGCAGGCGGTCGCGATCGCCCGATGACTCGACCTGGACGTCCGAAGCCAGAACCGGGTCGGTGGGGGCGAGAATCGCGCCCAGCAGGACGGCTGCGCCCAACGGCAGGCCGAGCCCCAGCACCCCCACCAAGGCGATCAGCGCCACGGTCAGCGTCATGGACACGAAGGCCAGGCGTAGCGGCAACAGCCAGTACCGGTCCGACAGCGGCAGGCCCAGCTTCAGGCCGGCGGAAAACAGCGAGATCAGCACCGCGATCTCGGCCACCCGCTCCAGAAGCGCGGCGTGGATCAGCGGGTGGGGTGTCAAGATCGCCCAGCCGGCCGGCC
>JBLMYH010000273.1:0-3664 GCA_050258175.1 Hyphomicrobiaceae bacterium | reverse complement strand
GCAGCTCCAGGCGGATCAGGGGAATTTTTTCATCCGCCAGGATCGCGGCGCGGCCGACCAGGCTGGACAAGGTGTCGCGGTCGATGGCGAATTCGGCGTCGAAGTCGCGCGGGATGACGCGATTTTCGTCGGGGAACTTGCCCTCGAGCAGCTTGGTGGAAAAACTCAGGCCAGGCAGATCGACCATGAAGGTGCGGGAGTGAAGATGGCAAGTGAGTATCTGTTCGTCTCCGGGCAGCAGCTTGAGCAGTTCCAGGACCGATCGGCGCGGCAGGATGAATTCCTGTGTGACCTCGACGGCCTCACTCAGGGCGATGTCGCAATAGGCCAAACGGTGTCCGTCCGAGGCAATGGCGCGCATTTGTGCGCCGGCCAGACGCAGGCACACGCCGTTGAGGTAGTAGCGCACATCGTCGCGCGCCTGGGCACTGGCGGCTTTCTCCAGGGCGCGGCGGAGATCCGCGCTTTCCACCGAGAATTCGACGGAATCGCCATCGATGGCGAAGACGGGGAAATTGCCCGCCGGCAGGGTCGCCAGCTGGAAGCGGCTCTTGCCGCTCTTGATGACGAGCCGGCTGTCGGCATGGTTCAGTTCGATGGTGGCCTTGTCCGGCAAGGCGCGAAGGATGTCGAACAGCTTGCGGGCATGCACGCAGAATCCGCCTTCTTTTGCCGGCAGCTCCATTGTGGCCCGCATCTGCATTTCCAGATTGGTGGCGGTCAGAGTGAACGAATCGCCTTCCGCCTCCAGCAGCACGCATTCCAGCGTCGGCATGGTCTGCTTCCGCTCCACCGCGCCGATGACGGATTGCAGGGGCGAGAGGAGCTGTTCGCGGGAAAGGGAGAGTTTCAAAATCCTTCCTCGTCTTCTTCCCCGGTCTCGCGGCCGTGATCCCAGGGGATGCGCTGCTGGCGCAGCTCAGGGATGTCGTACGGATTCACCGCTGGAATCCGATAGGCTTGCGCGGCCGCGCGGGCGACGGGTTCCGTGACGAAGGTCATGGCGTAGATGGCGCCCTGCCCGTACAGCTTGGTAAAGGGCTGCTGGCCATCGATCGCCGGTACGTCCACGCGGATGAAAGCGCAGCCCCCGATGGCTTGTTCGGTTACCAGGCCGGCGATCTTCTGATGGCCGAACAGTTCGATCAGGGCCCATTGCTGGAATGAGGCTTCGGTTTCCATCAGTTCTCCTTAGTCTGGCGATAGACAGTCAGCCGGCAGGCCGCTGCAGCCACACTGGTGGCGCAGCAGACATTCGCCGGCATCGTTGTGATAACCCTCATGATGTCCGCACGGGCACATCTTCGGTCCGTCGGGATAGCACCATGAAGGAACGTAGGGTGTTTCATCGTTCGGTCCTTGAAGCCAAACATGGATGTTTGGTGACCCCGCCGCGCAGTTGCGTAGCGCAGCGGAGCGCGAGCAGAGCGGCGCGCGGCATGGTCCGCGCCCCAATCAAAGCATTGCCACCGTAGCGGTTTAACCAGCCCGCTCGCTGCTCTTGATCTGGTATTCATAGCCATCGCCTCTTTGCAAAATGGTGAATCGTTGGTAATTCGCCGTGATCTTTACCGATCCCGACCTGATGTCTAGCCGGCCATCGGCCCGAATTCCTGCCAGTCGGCCCACATAGGTTCCTGCATACTTTCCGGCCGGCTGGTCAAGCCTGACCATGTCACCAGTCTGGAATCCGAAAACCCGTTTGCACCGGCCTGCGGCGCCACGCGGGAACCCGTAGCGGTCCGTGCGGACCACTTGCCTGGTACCGCGCCCGGTTGCCTTGATCTGCAACGGCCGGAAGCCTTCCGGGATATGCACGTCCGCGCCCGTCTCGCCCACGCAGACCGCGTCAATCCAATGATCCTTCGCGTAGTTCTGCTTGGTCCGGTTGAACTTTGTCCGCCCGCCCGACCAGAATCCAGTCGGTAGGCCAAAGCCGCGTATCGCGTTGCCTGTGGCGTAGCGGGTGGCATTGACGGCTGCTGCATCAGCGAGCGGCGCCTTTGCCTGCGCCTTGATGCGCTTTAGTACGTCGGGCTTGCCTGCCAGGAATTCGTCCAGGGGGCGTGCGCCCTTGCGCGTGTTACAGGGTTCGCACGCCAAGGTGAGGTTGGTAATCCGGTTCGATCCGCCCTTGCTTCGCGGGTGGATATGCTCGATCTGCAGCGGAACGTCGCGCTTGCCGCAATAGGCGCAGGTGCGATGCCATTTTTCCAGCAGGTACTCGCGCACTTCGTAGCCTGCCAGTTCACCTTGCTGGTACTCGACGCCTTCGATCCCCGGGCGGATCATGGCGTGCATATCGAACCGCACGGTTTCGATTTCGGCCGACGTGATCGGCGCGAAACCCAACAGGCGCCCGTACCATGTGCGCAGGTTCCCGACGCGCGATTCCAGCGACGGCGGTAACCAGCCTTTCGGCTTGGTGCGGTTCAGAAACCGCGCCTGCCGATAGCGGGTCTTGCGCCCACGGCGCCCACGGCGTAGGGAAAGACGGGATTCCAGGCTGGCGCGGATGGCATGACCGCGATGGGCGAGATTGGCCGCCCACACAACCTCCCGGCCGCGCTGGAACAAGGCGACCAAGGCCATCCCGGTGGTCTTGCTGCCGGGATCGGTCTTGAATTCGATGTCCTGGGTGTCACCGTCATCCCGGAACTTCAGGATGATCGTGAACGGCTGGAGCCGATACACAGCGGCCTTGCCGTCGCGCAACAGACGCCGCGCCCGGGCCGGCGTGCAGGGCATCAGCGGCTTTTTCGTGGAACTCAATACGAAAACTCTGTTCATTGACTTACGTCACTCAGTTAAAAGTAAAGGTTTCCTCGCCCGGAGCATGAAGGTCGTTCAGTCGCAAAGTTCGGCCGTGCGCCACGCCGTGCCTCGTCTTTTTTGACCAGATAGCCAGGAACTGGAAAAGCATTCCTGGGTCTGTCGCTTTCGCTTCGCTTCATGTCGTCTGCTCTTGCGAGCGGGCTGGTTAAATCGCTTCAAACAAATTCACGAGCCGACACGATGTCGGCGAGTTTTTGTTTGAAGGTGGCAATTCAACTTTCGGTTTGGTGTCTTTCATGCTTCAACTTGGTTGGGATCGTCGTTCGGGAGGGTGAAGGTGCATTCGGCGCATTCGGTGTCGAGCCAGGCCCAGAGGACGGGGCCAGAGCCATTGAGCGGAAACGTCCGGTCGCAACGGGGAATGCGGACGAAGCGGTCCGGCCTTTCGACGTGGAATTCTTCGAGCTGGTCGACGTAGACCTTGAGGTTTTCGATCGAATCGTGATCGCCAAGGACCACGATGGCGCTGTCGGGGCCTTCGATGCCGTCATAGGCGAACACGTCGAAGCTATGTTTTTCGGCGAGATCAAGAAGCTTCTGGACGTTGGTGATCTTCATGGCTCACCCCGCCGGGGTCCGGCAGATATTGCTGAAAATGTCGATATAGGCGGCGGTCCGCCCCTTCCACCACGCTCTGCGCGCCGACGGCGGCAAGCAGCAGGGTGAACCCGGCCAGGCGCGTCTGGGCATCGTGATACGCGTGGAACAGATCGCACCCTTGGCGCAGCTCCGATTCGAAGAGGTCGAACAGCCGCTGCAGGCCGGCTTCGATGTGATCTTTGTTGAGGAGGTATGCCATGCCGTTGTCTCCGCGGGCCGCTGCCTGGAT
>JBLMYH010000272.1:0-6862 GCA_050258175.1 Hyphomicrobiaceae bacterium | reverse complement strand
GCGCAGGATCTGATCTTCCATGGCCGGCGCAAGCCCAACGGCTACACGGAACCCACGCTGCACCGGCGGCGCAAGGAGTTCAAGGCGGCAGTGAGCGGAGAGTGATCTGCCTGCAGGCGGGTGCGCCGGAGCGGTGGCGCCGCTTACGCCGCTGAAGCCCCGGCTTCGCGGTAGGTGCTCTTGCCGTCGCGTTTCGCGGCGTAAAGCGCCGCGTCCGCCTGCTTGAGCAGGTCATTCAGCGTTTCTCCGCCATCGCAGCACATGGCGAGCCCCACCGATGCCCCGATGCGCGCGCTGCCGCCCCCGGCAAGCGCGATGGGCTGGCACAGGCTGTCCACCACGCGGCGCGCGACCTCGCGTGCCGCCTCCGCATCGTCGACCTGGCCCAGCACGATGACGAACTCGTCCCCGCCGAGACGGGCGATCACGTCCGCCTCGCGCAGCAACTGCTTCATGCGCTGCGATGACGTCACCAGCACCTCGTCGCCCGCCGCGTGCCCGTACCGGTCGTTCACTGCCTTGAAGTCGTCGAGATCGATGGCGAGTACGGCCATTCGGGCCCGCGCGCGCTTCGCCGCGGCGATCAGATGCGTCGCGTTTTCCTGCAGGAAGCGGCGGTTGGCCAGCCCGGTCAACGGGTCGCGCAGACCAAGCTGCCGGATCGTCAGTTCGGCATGGATGCCGGCCCGGATCAGGCGCACGGTTTCCCGGTACAGGCCGAGCAGGGTCAAGCCCGTCCACAATCCGGCGATTGCCAGCAGCGCCGACGACAAGCGCTCGCCGTGAATCCGTGCCGCCTCGCGCGTTTCCAGCTGGTTCAGCTCGTCCCGCTCGGTATCGATCAGAATGCGGTGGATCTGATCGATGGCGGACTTGTCGAATCCGCCCAGTTCCCGCTCCGGAGGCGTGACGTTGCCCCCCACCGTCCCCTGCTGCAGGGCGCCGAAACCGGCCTCCAACGCCGATTGCAGAGCCGGCAGCGGCGCCAGGCGGGCAGCCTGGGGGCTGTCGCCACCGATCAGCGCGATCAACTGGCCGGCGCTGGGACACGAGGTCTGGCGGCAGATCAGCTTGGGGTCGAGATCCGCGGGGTTCTGCGATTCGGCGTATTTGCGCACCGCATTGTCCAGGTTGAGCAGGTAGGTGCGCAGCGCGTTGATGTAAGTGATCACCTGCCGCGCATGATCGACCGAGCGCACCGCCTCGGCCGAACGCTGGTTCTGGTAGAAGATCATGGCGAACAGGATCGTGATGATGAGGGCGAAGACCAGCGCGCCCTTGTGCAGCACCTGCCTGAAACCGGCAAAGATGGAGTCGCCATTTTCGGCCAGCTGTGGCGGCGCGTTCGGGGCGGTCTTGTTGTGTTCCATGCAAACGGTACCCGATTGGTCATGTCCGATTGCGCATGCAAGCGCGGACGAAAAGCTGCCCCGGCAAACGGCTCCTGTCACGCTAGGGCAAGTCTAGGACAGCTTCATGGAAAACAGGTTCGCGCAGCGCATTCCGATACCCGGCATCACCAGCGCAGCACGCGACGCGCCAGCAAGGCCCCTGCCGCGGCGGGGATCAGCATGCCGAGCAGATACCAGGTGCCGATGAACGGCGCCGTCATTTCGGGACAGTGCAGGCAGTAGACCAGCGCGCCGACGGCGCCTGACAGCAGCCCGGCAGCGGCGCCGGCGAGCGGCAGGCGCGTCGGGGCGAGCCCGTGCATCGCCCATGCGGTGGCGACGAACATCGGTGCGGACAGGATGGCGATGAGGAACGGACACACCGCCCAGGTTGCGCCGAGCCACAGCCCCATGCGCTCGCCCGGCTCCGCGTCGGCCAGCACGAACGCCGCCAGCGCCCACATGGCCACCACCGGCAGCACGAGCGCGGGCAGCACGCGGTCGAGACGGGCGCCCGGCCGCGACAGCCGCGACACTGCCAGCAGACCGGCGCCGGCGAGCGCCGCGACATAGCCGACCTTGGCCCAGAACATCGGCAGCCGCACCGCATCCGCCAGGTCGGGGCGCACGCCGAGCAGGCCGAGCATCAGCAAGCCGGCGGCGACCACCCCGACCAGGGTGGCAGCCGCATAACGGCGTGCGGCGGCATGCCGCTGCACGCTGTCCTCTCCGGTCGCCAGCAACATCACCAGTTCATCAGTCTTCATGAGCCACCTCGAATCAATGCTGCCAGCGCCTTCATGCCGCGGTGGACGCCGACCTTGATCGCCGACTCCGACATGCCGGTGCGCTGCGCCGCTTCCGCGACCGACAAGCCTTCCAGCTTGGTGTGGACGATCGGCAGGCGCTGCCGCTCGGGCAGTCGTGCGAGCAGCCTGCCCAGATCCCTGCGCGCTGCGGCGGCCTCGCTGTCGGCGACCGAAAGAAAATCGCTCTCGTCATCCAGCGGATCGGTGAGCATTTCGCGACTCGCGCGCCGGCGCAGCAGGTCGACGAGCTTGTACTTGGCAATGGCGTGCGCCCACGCCGTCAGGGGCTGGTCGGCGTCGTAGGTGTGGCGCTTGTTGTGGAGGGCAAGCAGCGTCTCCTGCACGAGATCTTCCACTTCGTCCGGCAAACGGGCCAGGCGCTTGCGGAAATAGGCACGCAGGTGCGTGCTCATTTGCGTGAGAAAAGCCTGGTAGGCGGGGCCGTCCCCGTCGAGACCGCGTATCAGCAAGCCCTTGAGCCGCTCCTCGCTGGCGTTCATCCGACCCTTGTCTGTCATTCGCTGTGTGGCGGTCTGGTTACGGCGCCCGCAAGTTTGTCCGCAATCCGCCGCCGGCGACGAATTGTGCCGCGGCGTGTAACCGGCCGCCGCTCCGGCACGAACTACCGATCATAACGCACGTGAACGGCCTGTCCGATGAGGTTGCGCAAGTGCATAAACGAGGAGCCCGGGCATGAAGCCGCAAGCGGCCGTACTGAGCTGCTCAGCCACCTGGCGGAGCGCCTCGATGCCTCGTCCGAAGCGGTGCCGCTGGCGCAGCATGGGCAGGGAAACCATGGGCAAGGGCGCGCTGTCGAAAGATTCGATGTCCAAGGATTCCATGGGCAAGGATGAGAAGAGGCGCTAACGTCGGGGGCCTGCTGCGTGCGAAGCGTCCGGCAGTTTTCCGCTGCAAATGAAACCTGGTTTCGCAGCATCAAAGCAAAGGAGTACGCATCATGAATCGCCTGTTTGCCGCACTCGTCGCACCGGCCCTGGGCATCGCACTGGCGGGATGTTCGGCCTCGTCCGTCGCCACGCCGCTCCCCGATCCTGCGGTCGACCTCCCGCTTGCCAAGGCGCCCGGCGCCCAGACCGCGGTCCTGGCCGGCGGATGCTTCTGGGGGATGGAGGGCGTGTTCGAGCACGTCAAGGGCGTCACCCGGGTGGTCTCGGGCTACTCGGGCGGCGACGCCGCTACCGCCACCTATCCGCAGGTGAGCACCGGCCGCACCGGCCATGCCGAATCGGTGCAGATTTCTTATGACCCCGCGCGCATCAGCTACGGGCAGCTGCTGAAGGTGTTCTTTTCCGTCGCGCACGACCCGACCGAGCTGAACCGCCAGGGACCGGACCGCGGCACGCAATACCGTTCGGTGATCTTCTATACCGGCCCGGACCAGAAACGGGTTGCCGACGACTACATCGCCCAGCTGCAGAAGGCGCATGTGTTTCCGCGCCCCATCGTCACCCAGGTCGTGCCGCTGAAGGCGTTCTATGATGCCGAGGCCTACCACCAGAATTATCTGGACCGGCACCCGAACCAGCCGTACATCGTCATCAACGACCTGCCGAAGATCGCCGATCTGCAACGGCAGTTGCCGTCCCTGTACGTGAGCAAGTGAAGCGGCAGCAGCCGCACCCGACGAGGCAAGCCATCATGGACAGACGCACCTTCATCAAACTGGCGGCGGCCAGCGCATCCGCGCCGCTGTTGATCGCCCTGGCCGGGCAGGGCAGCGCGGCGGAACGCATCGAAAAACTCGTCCGCAGCAACGCCGAGTGGAAAAAACTCCTCACCCCGGAGCAGTACTACATCCTGCGCGAGGAAGGCACCGAGCCGCCCTTCAGCAGCCCGCTCGATCACGAGAAGCGCAGCGGCCTGTATGTCTGCGTGGCCTGCGACCTGCCGCTGTTCCCGTCCCGGTTCAAATACGACAGCGGCACCGGCTGGCCCAGCTTCTATGACGTGCTGCCCGGTCATGTGGAAACCAAGATCGACCACCAGCTGCTGCTGCCGCGCACCGAATACCACTGCGCACGCTGCGGCGGCCACCACGGCCATGTCTTCAACGACGGGCCGCGGCCGACCGGGCTGCGCTACTGCAACAACGGTGCGGTGCTGAAGTTCATTCCGGGCAGGGCATAAGCGCGCGCTTGCTGCCGCAGGCCGCGGCCTTATTGCTATCCCGGCGGCGGCGTGTCGCCGGGGACCACCGCATGCCAGGGCCGGCGGCATTCCGCTACATCGGGGTAATAGCCGGGCGGGTCGTCGCAGTAGTACCAGTACCCCGGGTCGAGCGGTGCCTCGTACAGCGGGGGCGGCATCGCGTAGTAGGGATCGGGGTAGGGGTTCGGCCCCGGGAAGAAGAACCAGAAGTGGCCGCCGCCGTCGTGCCAGCGGTGCGATCCGTGGTCGTCATGCCGCATCCCGATGCCATGTTCGGGAAAGCGCCGGGTGTCACGTTCCCGAAATTCCCGACGGAAGTCGTGATCGCCGCGGCCAGCGCTGCGGGCCTGGCCGGGATGGGGGCGCCTGAAATGCTCGTCAGCCGCGCATGGCTGCATGGCCAATGGCAGAGACAGGGCAGCGAGAAAAACGAGCAATCTGCCTGTTTGCATGATGGGAACTCCTCAGCCGTCCACCTCGCGATCCCGCATCGGCGCGCGAAGAAACGCGGCAGAACGAGGTGACATCATGAGGTGACATCACGGCGCCCCGGGCGGCGGTGGCGGCGGATAGCCGGCGGGCGGCGGCGGCACCCCCGGCGGCAGCGGTTGATAGGGCTGATATTCGGGCGCGCGCGGTCGGTAGATGCGGCCGGACACCGGGACCTGGTGGCCCTTGGAATACATGCATTGCACGTAGCTGACGTCATAGCGGCGCTGCAGCCCGTAGCCGGAGGCCTGGGCCGATCCGGTTCCGGCCAGGCTGCCGACCAGCAGGCCGGTGCCCGCTCCAACGCCTGCGCCCTCGTGGCCGCCAAGCGCGGCGCCTGCGGCGGCACCGATCGCCGTACCCACGACGGCGCTTTTCACGCCGCTCTGCTCCGCCACCTGGCCGGGCGTTTGGCCGCCGATGCTTGCCAGGGCGTAGTTGCGGCATTCCTGGTCATCGGCGCGGAACTGGTCGAAGCTCTTGCCGCTGCCGGGCAGCACCATCACGCTCGGGCCGGTCGGCATCGTGGTGCACCCGGCGACCGCAAGCAGGGCAAGCGCGAAAATACGGGACGGAATACGCATGCTCATCGCTCCTCATCGGGTGGGGGTGGCGGTTGCGGTGCAACGGGCTGCCAGCCGCCGGGACACTGTTTCACATAGGGGTAATAGCCTGCCGGTCGGGAACAGTAATACCAGTATGCCGAACTCTGCGGGGCCGGGCTCGCGTCGCGTTCGATATAGACCGGCGGCGTGGCCGGAACCGCGACGACGGGCGGAGGGTAGTAATAGGGGGGGTAGTAGTAGGGGGGGGAGTAGTACGGCCCGGGGTAGGGGGCGCCCAGCCAGAACGGATCGAAGACGATGCCGACCCCGACATGGCTGTGTCCATGCCAATGTCCGCGGTCGGCCGCCGCAGCGCCGCACAGACCAAGTGCAAGCAGCCCCAGGGCCAGCGCAGATGCCACGCGAAGCTTGTTCATTGCGACCTCCTTTGTCCAGGGAGACCGTCCCGCGCCGTCCGCAGCCAGGCCGGATGCGCAAAGGATCGATGCCGATGATGAGACCCCTGCAGGCCCCGATAAGTTTCGGCACGACGCCTTGCCGAAAAGGCGTCCGCCGATGAGGCCGATCCAGCGCGCGCCTGCGGCGGCCGGCGTCTTAATGTCCACTTAATCCGCGGCCACTACGCTGCAAGGCATCGACGCACCCGCGCCGTCCCTTGAGGAGAAAAAATATGGAACTCGCACACGCCATCCGCGCCGGATTTATCGCCATCCTGGCGCCGATCTTCTCGCTTGCCTTCGTCGGCGTTCCGCTCATGATCGGCGGCGGCGTTCTGGTCGCCACCGCCGACGTCCTGCTCATGTCGGCCTGATCCCTTTGCGGTCGGGCCTGTCGGCTACAGGCGACTCACGCCTGCCACACCCCGTACCCCGCTTCACGGAAATCGATCGCCAATTCCACTTCCAGCGTGCGCGCGTCCTCATACGACAGCGCGCCATAGAGTTCGTAAAGCTCGGGCAACAGGCGCAGGCCGTAGTCCCTGACGAAGCGGTTGGACTGGATGCCGGCCTTGTGCTTGTCGAAGCGCAGGTCGGGATCCAGTCCCGTCATGCCGACGTAGACGCACGGCTTGCCCGTGACGTAGCCGGGGTTGGCCTTCCTGAAGCGGCCCTCGTACAGAACGTCTTTCGACAGTTCGATCACATAGACGTGATGGTGGTCCCGGCGTCCCATCGTTAGGTTCAAACAAGAGTGGTTCGTCGCACAGCTTAATGCGCCGAGAGTTCGTTGGAAACCGGACAGTCGCATTGTCGGCGCGCATGCGGCAAGATGGGCGCGTGAAGCGAATCTTGCTGCTGCTCTTGGCGAGCTTTCCTTGTTGGGCGACGGGCAGCGCCCCGCTGCCCTCGGCTAAATCCGTCGCCGTCAGCGGCGTGATGTTCTCCTGCGCGCCTACGCAAATCGTCCGGCTGGAGCGCGACATGGCCGCTTACCTGCG
>JBLMYH010000271.1:0-2513 GCA_050258175.1 Hyphomicrobiaceae bacterium | reverse complement strand
CGGCTGGCAGAAGTACCACACGGCTTCGGCCCAGGCGCCAGCCGTCGAGGCGGCGGCTGCGCACACGCCGAGGGACACCATCCGTTTTGCGGCGGATGCGCCGCAACTGGCATTCCTGCAGATCAGGCCGGTGGAGGCCTATCCGGAACCCCTGGTCGAGCCCCTGAACGGCCGCCTTGCCTACGACGACAACCATACCGCGCGCGTTTTTCCGCCCATCTCCGGGCGCGTCCTGAAAATAGCCGCGGACGCCGGAAGCACGGTGAAGGCGGGCGACGAACTGCTGGTGCTGGACGCGCCGGACTACGCCCAGGCGACCTCGGACCTTGCCAAGGCCAGGGCGGATCTCCTGCGACGGCGCCAAGCGTTCGAGCGCGCACGCGCGCTGGTCTCCATCAACGGAATTTCGCAGCGGGAAATGGAGTCGACGGAGGCGGATTTCCGCCAGGCCGAAGCCGAAGCGCAACGCGCCGAGGCGCGGCTGCGCAACCTTCAGGGCCGCGCGAGCGTGACCCGCGGCAAGTTCGTACTGCGCGCCCCGGTCGGCGGAATCGTCAGCGAACGCCAGGTGAGCGTGGGAAGCGAAGTGCGCCCGGACGCGGCAGCGCCGCTGTTCGTGATCACCGACCCAAAGCAGCTGTGGGCGCTCATCGACCTGCCCGAGCGCTACCTGGACAGGGTGAGCGTGGGGCAGCCGGTGTCCGTCGAGGTGGATGCCTATCCCGGCGAAGCGTTCCCCGGCAAGGTCACGGTTGTCGGCGAGGCGCTTGACCCGCTGACCCGCCATGTCCAGGTCCGCGCCGAAATCGACAACCGTTCGCGCCGCCTGAGACCGGAAATGTTCGCGCGCGCGACGCCCGTCGCGGACAGCCGCAACGGCATGCCCCGCATCCCCAATTCCGCGATCTTCACGCTCGGCCTGCACACTTTCGTGTTCGTCGAACAGGCACCGGGCGTGCTGCAGCGGGTTCGCGTCGAGCTCGGCCTGCAAAGCCACGAGTACAGCTACGTGAGAGAGGGACTGCAGGCCGGGGAGCGCGTGGTGACCACCGGCGCGCTGTTGCTGAATTCCGAGCTGGCGGGCAATGACTGATCGCAGCGGATTGCCGGCGGCATGCTAGACAAGATCCTCACTTTTTCCCTGCAGCAGCGGGTGTTCGTGCTGGCCGCCGCCGTCGTCGTCGTCGTTTTCGGCTGGCGCGCCGTGCAGGACATGCCGATCGAGGCTTTCCCCGACGTGCAGGACGTGCAGGTGCAGATCGTGACCCAGTCGCCGGGCCAGGCTCCGGAAGAGGTCGAGCGCAGCATCACGCTGCCAATCGAGCGCGAAATGAGCGGCGTGCCGCGCATGACCCAGTTGCGCTCGGTTTCCATCACGGGGCTGTCCGTCGTCACGCTCACTTTTGCGGACCGGACCGACGACTACTTCGCGCGCCAGCAGGTGCTCGAGAAGCTGCAGAACGTAAGCCTGCCGCCCGGCGTGCAGCCGGGGCTCGCGCCGCTGACCAACGCCGTGGGCGAAGTCTACCGCTACGTGCTGGACGTGCCGCCGGACATGTCGCCGAACGACGTGCGCGCCTTGCAGGACTGGGTGTTGCGCCCCGCCTTGCGGCAGGTGCCCGGCGTGGCGGACGTGGTGAGCTTCGGCGGCACCGTCAAGGAGTACCAGATCCGCATCAACCCGTTCCTGCTGCGCAAGTACGGGGTCACCATCGACCAGGTCGCGCAGGCGGTCGGCGCCAACAGCGGCAACGTGGGTGCCGGCGTCATGCAGCGCGGCGACGAGGCCCTGGTGATGCGCAGCATCGGCCTGTTCCAGAGCCTGGACGACATCGCGCGCGTGGTGGTCGCCGCAAAGGACGGCAAGACGGTGGTGGTGAGCGACGTCGGCGAAGTGGCGGTCGGCAGCCGGCCGCGCTCCGGCGTGGTGGCATTCAACGACTACGACAACGTCGTGCAGGGCATCGTCCAGATGACCAAGGGACAGAATGCCACCAAGGTCGTCGAGGCGCTCAAGGTGCGGCTCGACCAGCTCGCCCGCAAGCTGCCGCCGGGCGTGAAGATCGTGCCCTATTACGATCGCACCGACCTGGTGCGGCACACCGTGCACACCGTGACCGAGAACCTCATCGTCGGCGCGCTGCTGGTCGTCGCCATCCTGATCCTGTTCCTGCGCAACTGGTACGCGGCGCTGACCGTGGCGGTGATCATTCCGCTCGCGATGCTGTTCGCCTTCATCCTGATGGATGCGCGCGGCGTTTCCGCCAACCTCATTTCGCTCGGTGCGGTGGACTTCGGCATCATCATCGACAGCGCGGTGGTGCTGGTCGAGGCGCTGATGGTCAAGCTTGCACTCGCGAAGCTGGACGAATCCGCGCAGCACCACGGCTACGGCTGGCGCATCCACCTGATCAAGCAGACCGGCATCGAGATGGGCCATCCCATCCTGTTCTCCAAGGCCATCATCATTCTCGCGTTCCTGCCGATCTTCACCTTCCAGCGGGTGGAAGGAA
>JBLMYH010000270.1:0-5429 GCA_050258175.1 Hyphomicrobiaceae bacterium | reverse complement strand
GAGGAGGTCGCGCACGGACTGAAGAAACTCTACGGCCTGGAAACCGGCGTCGATCTGCACCATTTCCCAGCGCTGTCGCAACTGGTCGCCGACGCATCGGGCCGCCCGGTGCCGTGGCAGAAGAGCCTGGTGGGAGAGGGCGTCTTCTCGCACGAGGCGGGCATCCATGTGGACGGCCTGCTCAAGGATCCGAACACCTATCAGGGCTTCGACCCGGTCGAGGTCGGCCGCCGCAACAAGCTGGTGGTCGGCAAGCATTCCGGCGCGCACGGCATCATCGCCGCCTACGCCACCATGGGGCTCAACCTGAGCCAGGCCGAGGCGCGTGCGCTGCTGCCGGACATCCGCAGCTTCGCCGAGCGCGCCAAGCGTTCGCCGGCCGATCAGGAACTGCTGTTCATCTACCAGAAGTTCATCGGGCAACACCACACCGGACGCACCCAGCCCGGCGCGGCGCACTGAGGAGGACACCGTGGAAGACGTGATGCCCGACGTAACCGTGATCCCCAAACCGGCACAGCCCGGATTGCCGAGACTGCTGCTCGAAGACGTTACCTGCGTATTCCAGCGCGACCCGGCAGCGCGCTCACGCTTCGAAGTGCTGACCACCTATCCCGGCGTGCACGCCATCCTGCTGCAGCGCATCGCGCATCGCCTGTGGAACTGGAGGCTGCGCTACCCGGCGCGCCTGCTTTGCTGGTTCGCGCGTTTGCTCACCAACATCGACATCCATCCCGGCGCCACCATCGGCAGACGCTTCTTCATCGACCACGGCGCGGGCGTGGTGATCGGCGAGACCGCCGAGATCGGCCACGACGTGACGCTGTACCACGGCGTCACCCTCGGGGGCACGACCTGGAACAAGGGCAAGCGCCACCCCACGTTGGGCGACGGCGTGGTGGTCGGCGCGGGTGCAAAGATACTGGGGGCGATCACCCTCGGCGACAACGTGCGCGTGGGTGCGAACTCGGTGGTGGTGAAGGACGTGCCGGAGAACCGCACCGTGGTCGGCATCCCCGCCAAGATCGTGCTGCGCAGCGAAGAAGCGAACGCAGACAACATCTACGGTATCAACCTCGACCACCACCTGATCCCCGATCCGGTCGGCCGCGCCATCGCCTGCCTGATGGAACGCATCGAAGTGCTGGAAGGACAGTTGCGCAAGCAGGGCGCGCCGGTGGACGGGCAATGTCGAACCTGCGATGCGGACGAGTTATGCGGCACGGAAGTAGTGCGCATGACCAGATATTAATGACGGAAAAGGAGCGAACCATGGATCTGCTCGATTTTGAAACGGCAGAGTTGTACTTCGATGAACCCATGACCCCGGAGGTCGCGCGCCTCATCGTGGCAGCGGCGGACAACTATGGCAGCGAGGAGGGGGAACTGATGCTGCTGCGCGCCAACTTCATGGCGCCGCAGCACCTCATGGTGCTGGTCGCGCTGTATCGCTGTTACTTCTACCAGCACCGGCTGGAAGACGCACTGCTGGTGGCGGAAAGCACGCTGGCTGTAGTCGGGCGGCGGCTGGAGTTCCCCGAGACATGGGCGTATCTGCGCGAGGCCAACGTCGGCGAAGGTGTGATGCGCTCGATGGGCCTGGTGCGCTTCTATCTCATGGTGCTCAAGGCGGCCGGATACATCCACCTGCGCCTGGGCAACCTCGAGACCGGACAAGCCATGCTGGAGAAACTGGTGGAACTGGACAGCCACGACCGTATCGGCGGCAAGGTGCTGCTCGACGTGTTGCACCAGTCGACGATCAACAACGGAACTATGGAGAACAGAGTGTGATGGACGAACTGACGTTGGACGAAGCGATGGAGGAGCTGGTCTCCGCCGAAGATTTTCTGAACTACTTCGGCATCGAATACGACCCTGCGGTCGTGCATGTGAACCGCCTGCATATCCTGCAGCGTTTCCATAACTACCTTGGCATGGCCGTTTTGCCGGAAGTGGAGGTGGGCCGCCGCCTCATGTACACCAAGCTGCTGCAACAAGCGTATCAGGATTTTGTGCATTCCGATGCGCTTACCGAAAAGGTGTTCAAGGTGTTCCACATGCACGAACCGCAGATGAAGTTCGTGCCGATAAGTTCCATCACGGTGAATAAAGCGGGGTCGTGATAAGCACTACTGCCTTTCTCCCCTCGCCCACTTGTGGGAGAGGGGCAGGGGGAGAGGGTGAATTCCACTCAACAACTGCCCTCTCCCTAGCCCTCTGGGTGAAACAACTAGCCATTCGACTAGGCTGCAAAAAAACCGCAGCCAAGTCGCTGGTTATCCCGCTTGCGGGCGAGGGGACTTGTGCCGGTGTTTTGTTCAAGGGAATCTCAATGAATGCGCAAGGAATCTCCCATGCTGCCTAAATTCGATTTCGGCGACGAAGTCCGCATCGTGCGCAATGTGCGCAACGACGGCACCTATCCCGGCGTACCTACCGGCACACTGCTCATCCGGCGCGGATCCACCGGCTTTGTCATGAATGTCGGCACCTTCCTGCAGGATCAGATCATCTACACCGTCAATTTCCTGGAACAGAACAAGATCGTCGGCTTCCGCGAAGAAGAACTCATCGGCATCGGCGAGCCGTGGGTACCCAGCAGGTTCGAGAGTCGCGAAAAAGTACGCAGCAGGGTCACGCTGGCTGTGCGCGGCGAAGTGCGCGCCACACCGGGCAGCGAAGGCGAGATACTGAAAGTTCTGCGTGACAAAGAGGGGGGCGTGCAATACCAGGTAATCTTCCACGACCACGTGCTGCAAGTGCCGGAGTCTGCGCTGGACGCGGTGCATGTCTATAACGACGAGGAGAAGGCACATGCCTGAAGTCATCGATTCTGGCGTTGCCTACCTCACACTCAAGGCCGCACAAAAACTCTATGGCAAAGCGCCGGCCGCCTTGCAGCGGGATGAATCCGAACGCGTGCAGAACATGGCGCAGAAGCAACACCAACTCGAAACCCGCGTACTGGCCGTTCCCGAAGCGCGCGATGTCATGGTGCCGCCTTCCACGCTGCAAGCCGCGATGCAGGAGATACGCGGCCGCTACCCGAACGAAGAGGATTTCGCCAACGATCTCGCACAAAACGGATTGGACGAAGCCGGCTTCGCCACTGCGCTGGAACGCGAGATGAAAGTCGAAGCCATCCTGGAGAAAGTGGGCACACAGGCGGCCAAGGTAAGCGACATGGATGTGGAGCTGTATTACCAGTACCACCCCGAGCAGTTCCGCCGCCCCGAGACGAGGCTGGCGCGCCATATTCTCATCACCATCAATGAGACGATGGCCGAGAACACGCGCAGCGTGGCACGCAAACGCATCGGGGCCATCGCCACCCGGCTCGCGAAAGAGCCGCAGCGCTTCGAAGAACAAGCGCTCAAACACTCCGAATGCCCAACCGCTCTGGATGGCGGCAAGTTGGGCGACCTGCCGCGCGGCAAGCTTTTCCCGGTACTGGATAAAGCGCTATTCGAATTGAAGGCGGGCGAGGTGAGCGGCGTGCTGGAATCCGAACTCGGTTTTCATATCCTGCGCTGCGACACGATCACTGAAGCAGGCGTGCTGAGCTACGACCAGGCCAAACAGCACATCCGCAAACTGATGGAACAGAAACGCAAACGGGTTTGTCAGCAGGCGTGGGTCAAACAGTTGTTGGAGAAGACGTAAAAAAGGCGATCGGCTGAGAACGACCCTAAACCTAAACAGCTTGTCGGCACCGCCAACAACAACTTCCGACTCTCGGCCAAAGCCGCCATTATCGACTGGCTGCTAACTGCAACTCCATTTGTGGTGTTTGCTGGCGGCACCGTGCCCATTGCTGTCATTACGCATCGTTAATATGTTTCCCGAAACCAGACATTCAACGTAAAGTTGAGGGGCGCCGCGCTTTTGTGGCGTCCCTCTCGAACGATGGGTTGGGCAGCACTACTGAGTGGTACGTCCCAGGTTTTGTAGACGCTTAACGCTGCCGATTTGAGGCGGCAGTTTCAAACTCTACCGGACTCACGCCGCCAAGGTAAGTATGGCGACGTTTTCGGTTGTAAAACACCTCGATGTAATCGAACACGTCCTTCCTGGCTTCCTCGCGCGAACTGTAGGTCTTGCCCCGGATGCGCTCCTTCTTCAGGTTGCTGAAGAAGGACTCGGCCACCGAGTTGTCCCAGCAGTTGCCGCGCCGACTCATGCTGACCTGCAACCCATGCTCGGCGCAGAACCGTTGCCAGTCATCGCTGCCGTACTGCACGCCCTGGTCAGAGTGGATCACCACCGCCCCCTTGGGGCGTCTGCGCCAGATCGCCATCAGCAACGCATCCAGTGCCAGCTCTCGCGCCAGCGTCGGCTTCATCGACCAGCCGATCACCTGACGGGAGTACAGGTCGAGCACGACTGCCAGATACAGCCAGCCTTCCCATGTGCGTAGGTAGGTGATGTCCGTCACCCATGCCCGGTCTGGCTCTGCCACTGCGAACTGCCGTTGCAAACGGTTCGGGGCAACCGTTGCCGGTTTGCCGGTGCGATAGCGGTGCTTCCTTGGGGAGCGGACCGAGCGCATCCCCTGTGCGCGCATCAGCCGCTCGATGCGGCCGCGTCCGACTTGCTCGCCGGCCTCCCGCAGGTCGCGGTAGATGTTGCGGCTGCCGTACACGCCGCCGCTCTCCAGATATGCCGTTTCGATCAGCGGCTTGAGCCGGGCGTCTTCGATTGCACGGGTGGACTTGGGACATGCCAGCCATGCATAGAAGCCGCTGCGCTCGACCTTGAGTACCCGGCACATCGTCGTCACGCGGAACTCGTTGCGATGATCCTTGATGAATGCGTACCTTACCCGGACACCTTGGCAAAGTACGCGGCGGCCTTTTTTAGAATGTCGCGTTCCTCTTCGACCCGGCGCAACTCCGCACGCAGACGGGCGTTCTCCGTCGCCAGATCGGCCTGCTTCTCCGCCTTGCGGCTCTCGCGACTGACTCCGGCTTCCCGCAGCCAGGCATACAGGCTGTGCGTCGTGACCCCCAAGCGTCGCGCCACTTCAGCCGCCGGGTAGCCGCGCTCCGTTACCTGCTTGATCGCTTCCTTCTTGAACTCGTCCGTATATCGCTTGCTGCTCATCATCCCTCCAGTCTCATAAACACCATATCAGATGTCTACGAAACCTGGGACGTACCAACCACTACGGACAAAATCTGCAACCAGGAACTACGATCGATGAGCTTCAGCGTGACATCAGGGTCACGCTCTCATACTTGAAGCCGTCGTTGTCCAGAACGCAAATCTATCGCCACAAGTACCTGTTTTGCCCGGAAGGATTTGATTGCGCATCTGCGTTGCCCTGGGTGTTGGCGTCAAACAGTCTTGCGATTGTGCCGCCCTTCCATTACGAGAACGTGATCATAAATAGCCGCGCGTTAAAGCCATACGTGCATTTCTTGCCG
>JBLMYH010000269.1:0-3604 GCA_050258175.1 Hyphomicrobiaceae bacterium | reverse complement strand
TGCTGTTGACGAGGATGACCTTGTAGCCCTCCTCGCGCAGCGCCTTGCATGCCTGCGCGCCGGAATAGTCGAATTCGCACGCCTGCCCGATGACGATGGGGCCGGCGCCGATGATGAGAATGCTCTTTAAATCACTGCGCTTGGGCATGGTCGGCCATCAGCTGAATAAATCGGTCAAACAAATAGCTCACGTCGTGCGGGCCGGGACTGGCTTCGGGATGGCCCTGAAAGCTGAAAGCGGGGGCGTCGGTGCGTGCGATGCCCTGCAGCGTGCCGTCGAACAGCGAGACGTGAGTGCTGCGCAGGTTGCCGGTCAGGGTCGCCGGGTCCACTGCAAACCCGTGGTTCTGGCTGGTGATCGCCACCCGCCCGCTGTCGAGATCCTTGACCGGATGGTTGGCGCCGTGGTGGCCGAACTTCATCTTGACGGTCTTGGCCCCCGAGGCCAACGCGAGCAGTTGGTGCCCCAGGCAGATGCCGAAGGTCGGGATCTTCGCTGCCACCAGTTCGCCAACCGCCTGGATTGCGTAATCACATGCCTCAGGATCGCCGGGGCCGTTGGAAAGAAAAACGCCGTCGGGCTTCAGCGCCAGCGCCTCGGCCGCCGTGGCGGTAGCGGGCAAAACGGTCAGACGGCAACCGCGCTCGGCCAGCATGCGCAGGATGTTGCGTTTGACACCGTAATCGAAGGCCACCACATGGAAACGCGGCTCGGTCTGGCGGCCATAGCCGCGCCCGAGCTTCCATTCGGTTTCGGTCCACTCGTACTTGGCCGGCGCACTCACCACCTTGGCGAGATCCATGCCCGCCAACCCGGGGAAGGCGTGCGCGGCCTCGAGCGCCTTGGCTTCATCGACAGCGCCAGCCATGATGCAGCCGCTTTGCGCGCCCTTCTCGCGCAGGATGCGCGTCAGACGCCGCGTATCGATATCGGCAATAGCGACGATGTTCTGGGCCTTGAGATAATCGGGCAGCGACTGGGCGGCGCGAAAATTCGAATGCAAGCGCGGCAGATCCCGCACCACCAGGCCGGCTGCGTGAATGCGGTCCGCCTCGACGTCCTCGACATTCACGCCGGTATTGCCGATATGCGGATAGGTCAACGTCACGATCTGACGCGAATACGAGGGGTCAGTGAGAATTTCCTGATAGCCGGTCAACGCGGTGTTGAACACCACCTCACCGGTTGTGATGCCGTCGGCGCCGATGGATAGGCCGCGAAACACCGAACCGTCAGCTAAAACAAGGATGGCGGGTTGGGCACGTGACAAGGAGGACTCCGCAGGACAATGAGCGTGGCGCAGGTGACAAAATTCAGGCGAGCCGCTTGCGCGAACCCGCCTGAACTTGAATCACAAAATTATAGCCGATTCAGCGCCTATCTTCAATGCTTCAAGCGCGCTTTCCCGGGGCTGCTGGCTCAATCAGGGCTGCAGGTGGTCCAGTCCGCCGTCCATATCCAGTTCGGTCAGTTCGGTGAAGCCGCCGATGCAGGTTCCGTCGACGACGATCTGCGGTACGGTACGCGCACCGTTGGTGACGACGGCGAATTCCTTCATCGCCTCGCGGTCGAGGTCGATGCGGACCTCATCGTAGCCAATGCCGCGTTTGTCGAGAAAGGCCTTGGCCTTGACGCAGATGGGGCAGGTGCCGGTACTGTAGACCTTGACGGCATTCATGGTGCATTCCTGTAGAACGTTATCAGACTCAGCTTATTTCAGACCCAACACGTCGCGCATGTCGTACAAACCGGGCGCGCGACCCTGCAGCCATTTGGCGGCGCGCAACGCACCCTGCGCGAAGGTGGCGCGGCTGCTGGCCTTGTGGGTGAGTTCGATGCGCTCACCGATGCCTGCGAACAGCAGCGTATGGTCGCCGACGATATCGCCGCCGCGCACGGTAGCAAAGCCGATGGTTTTCGGGTCGCGCTCGCCGGTAACGCCCTCGCGCCCATAGACGGCGCAACTCGCCAGGTCACGGTCGATCGCGCGTGCCACCGCCTGCCCCAAGCCCAGCGCGGTGCCGGAGGGCGCATCGACCTTGTGGCGATGATGCGCCTCGATGATCTCGATATCGTAGCCGTCCTGCAGCACCGGTGCGGCAAGTTCGGCCAACTTCATCAGCAGGTTCACGCCCACGCTCATATTGGGCGCGAACACGACCGGAATCCGCTGCGCTGCGCCGGCAATGCGCGCCTTGCCGGCGTCATCAAAGCCAGTCGTGCCGATGACCAGCGGCACACCGGCAGCGGCACAGGCATCAAGGTAGCCGAAGGTGGCCGCGGGGCGAGTGAAGTCAATCAAGGCCTGCGCACCCTGCAAGGCGGTTGCCGGCTGATCCGTTACCTGCACCCCGCTCGCGGCGCCCCAGGCGGCACCCGCATCCTGCCCCACCAGCGGGCTGCCGGGGCGGTCGATGGCCGCGCCGAGCACGCAGCCGGCATCGGCTTCCACTGCTTCGAGCAGGGCGCGCCCCATCCGGCCGGACACGCCGGCGATCGCGATTCGCACGCTCACGGCTGCCCCCCCTTCAGCACCGACAGCACTTTTTCATCCGTAATCAGCCAGCGCCCCTCGCGTTCGACCATGCGCAACTGCTTGACGACGGCATCGTGATAGTTGCCGGATCGGTAATACTGCTTGAAAGTCACCGTGGCAGTGCCATCGCTGGCCCTCTCGACCTTCGGCGAAGCGATTTTCACCGCGATGCTTTTTGCCGCGCTCAGCACCTTGCGCTGGCGCGCCTCCCAGGCGGCGCGGCTACCGCCACCCGGTGGAGCAAAGCTGGCGTCATACGCGGCAAAGTAGCTGTCACTATCGCGGTGTCTCCAGGCATCAGCCCAGGCATTCAGCGACTTCAGCACCGGATCGTCGCTCGCGGCTGGCACTGCATGCGCGTCCGGAAAAGACGGCATGGCATCCGGCTTGATCTGCGTCACGTCGGTTTCGGGCTTCAGGCTCAGTTCGGCAGCGGGAGGCGATTCGACGGAGGCCGATGGCGAAACGGCCGGCTCGGCCTCCCCCGCCTGCGCGGAGGGCGCGACGGCGGCCGCAGCCGGCGTCGGCTCGGAGGGCGCCGCCGGCGAGGATTGTCCTGCTGGGCCCTGCACCGCCGGCGTGGCGGACGTGCCTGACTGCGATTCCGGCTTGGGCTCGGCCGGACTCACCGGCTGCGCCGCCGGTTCCGGCAGGTCGCCCTCGATGCGTGCCAGCGTATCCCCGTCGAAGAACAGGGTGATCTGCTTTTGTTCGGTCAGCTTCCCCGCCTTGTAGTACAGGTACACATAATCCCAGCGGTCGGTGCGGAAGGGATCGACGATCAGCGGCGTGCCCAGGAGAAAACGGACCTGCGAACGAGTCAGGCCGGTCTTGAGGCGGGCAAGGTTGTCCTGGTCAAGCGCATTGCCCTGCTGCACGTCGATGTGATGAGGCCAGCTTGAACATCCGGCGAGCAGGCTCAAAAGCAGGGCAGAAATCAGGAAATGACGCATAGCCAGGAAACCGGAAAGGTTTGGGCGGTTGGAAAAAAACGTATCATAACGTATTCGCGTTCCCGTTCTGGAGACCCCATTGAGCAATCCGTCCGATCTCAAGAGCATCGGTCT
>JBLMYH010000268.1:0-11585 GCA_050258175.1 Hyphomicrobiaceae bacterium | reverse complement strand
CGTCATCGCCGGCCTGCCGGTCGAGGTCGGGCTGTACACCGCGCTGGCGACGATGCTGGTCTACCCGCTGCTGGGCAGCTCGCGCCCGCTGAGCGTCACCACCACGTCCGCCATCGCCATGCTGGTGGCGGCGCAGATCGCGGTCTCCGTCGCGCAGACCGGCGCTGCCCCCGGCGCGGTGGCGGCCACCCTGGCGCTGCTGGTAGGCGGCCTCCTTACCCTGGCAAGCGTGCTGCGCCTGGGATTCCTGGCGAATTTCATATCGCTGCCGGTGCTGGTCGGCTTCAAGGCGGGCGTCGGGGTGGTCATCATCATCGGGCAATTGAAATCGGTGCTGGGCATCTCTCTCACGGGCACGACGACCGTCGATAAATTACTGGAACTGCCCGGAAAAATTCCCGGGGCGCATTGGCCGACAGTGTTGCTTGCATGCGTCGGGCTCGCGCTATTGCTCGCCTTGCCGCGCTTCTTCCCGCGGCTGCCCGCGCCGCTGGCCTGGGTGGCCGTGAGCATTGCCGCGTCCGCGGTTTTCGGTCTCGATGTGCTGGGCGTCAAATCGGTGGGGGCCGTGCCGCCCGGCTTGCCCGCGCTGGCCTTGCCCGACGTGGCGCTCGCCGCGCAGCTATGGCCGGCGGCGCTGGGCATCGCGCTGATGTCGTTCACCGAATCGGTCGCGGCGGCGCGCACCTTCTGCCAGCGCAGCGACCCCCCGGTCAATGCCAACCAGGAACTACTCGCACTGGGCGCGGCGAACGTGGCGTCGGCCATGGTGGGAGGGCTGCCCGCCGGCGGCGGCGCATCGCAGACAGCCGTTGCCGACGCGGCGGGCGCGCGCAGCCAGATGGCGCAATGGGTCAATGCGGCCGTGGTAGTGCTGTGCCTGCTGCTGCTGTCGCGCGTGATCGCCTTGCTACCGCAGGCGGCCCTGGGCGCGCTGATCCTCGTCGCATCCTTCTCGATGATCAAGCCGCAAGCCTTCCGCGACATCGCCCAGGTCCGCCGTCTCGAACTCACGTGGGCGCTGGCGACGCTGGCAGGCGTCGTCTTCATCGGCACGCTCCAGGGCATTCTGATCGCCGTGGCGATATCGATCCTGACGCTCTTCTACCAGGCGAATCATCCGCCGGTGTATGCCATCGCCTACAACCGCGCGAAGGACATTTTCCGCCGCGCCGGCGAGCATGCGGACGACGAGACCTTTACCGGCCTGCTGATCCTGCGCACCGAAGGACGCATGACCTTTGCCAACGCCGCGACTATTGCCGAGAAGATGCGATCTCTCGTGGAGGAAACGCAGCCGCACGTCATAGTGCTGGAGTGCAGCGCGATTCCGGACATCGAATACACCGCCCTGACCATGCTGACCGACGCCGAGCAGAGCCTGCGTGCACGCGGCATCAGCCTGTGGCTGGCCGCCGTCAATCCCGACCTGCTGAAAACCCTCGCGCGCGCGCCGCTGGGAAAGACGCTGGGGCACGAGCGCATGTTCTTCAACCTGCACAAGGTGCTGGAAGCGTGGCAGGTGCGCGCTGCAAGCGAACGGGAAGGCGATCGCCATGTATGAAAACATGACCATCCTGGCGCTGTTCGTCTTCGTCTACAGCCTGGTGGGCGGACGCCTCGCCAGGTCGCCGATCAGCGGCGCGATCATCTTCACCGCCTTCGGCATGGCCCTCGGCCCGCTCGGATTCGGCGTCCTCAAGCTGAATGCGGACACGGAGCAAATCCGCCTGCTGGCCGAACTGACGCTTGCGCTGGTCCTGTTCACCGATGCCGCCAACTCGAATCTTGGCGTGCTGAGGCAACACGTCCACCTTCCCGGACGGCTGCTGTTGATCGGGCTGCCGCTGACCCTGCTGCTCGGTTTCGGCGTCGGCATGCTCGTGTTCGATAAGCTGACCCTGCTGGAACTCGCCATCCTGGCGACCATGCTGTCGCCGACCGACGCCGCGCTGGGCAAGGCGGTGGTCACGAACGAATCTGTTCCGGACCGTATTCGCGAAGGCTTGAATCAGGAAAGCGGCCTGAACGACGGCATCTGTGTGCCGGTCCTCCTCCTCCTCCTTGCCGTTGCCGCGCATCCGGGCGGGCACGGTGTTTCCCGGATGGCGCTCGAGCTCGTCGCAGGCCAGATCGGCGTGGGCGTCGTCGTCGGCCTCGCCTTGACCGTGCTGGCCGCCTGGCTCTTCAAACAGTTCAACCAGCTGGGGTGGATCAGCGACAGCTGGCGGCAGTTGCCCGTTCCGGCGCTGGCGGTCGCCTGCTTCGGCCTGGCGCAGTGGCTCGGTGGCAGCGGATTCATCGCCGCGTTCACCGGCGGACTGCTGTTCGGCTGGCTGGCGAAGGCGCGCAAACACACGCTCCTGCTCGCCGCCGAAGGCACCGGCGATACGCTGGCCCTGATCACCTGGGTCATCTTCGGCGCAGTCGTCATCGCCCGCGCGGCCGGCCACATCACCTGGCCCATCGTGCTGTATGCCGTGCTCAGCTTGACCTTGGTCCGCATGCTGCCGGTTTTCCTGGCGCTCGCGGGCCACGGCCTCAGCACCAGGGAAAAGCTGTTCGTCGGGTGGTTCGGCCCGCGCGGGCTGGCCAGCATCGTGTTCGGCGTCATCGTGCTGGACGCGCACCTGCCCGGCGGGGCCACCCTGGTCGCCACCGTCGTCTGCACCATCCTGCTCAGCATCGTCGCCCACGGGCTCAGCGCAGGGCCGCTGGCGGCTGCACTGAAGAGGAAATCCTGATGGAAAAACCGTCAACAGGGGGGAGCGTGCCCACGAAAAAGCCAGTTGGCGCCTACCGGACAGCCACAAAAAGACTGGCCTCGGCACTTCGCATCCTCACCATCCCGCTGGTAATCGTGTTCTATCTTGCTGTTCTCTATTACAACCTGCACGAAAGCGATCGCCGCTCCCTGACGTTGAAACAGGACAGCCCCGCCGCCGACGCCGTGCATGTCAGCCTCAAGATCGTGAACGTGGATGTCGCCCACGGGGAAATCACCGCACGCATGCGGATCCGCCTATCGGGAAAGATCGCGAAAGACGAGTTCACCCCGGCCGTGAATCTGCGGTTTCTGGTCAACGCGTTCCAGGGAGAGCAGCGCTTCGAGCTGGAACGGGGCGAACGCGTGCGTCCGCTCACGGTGACGTTTCCCCTTGTGGGCGAGCCGAACCTGTATCCGTTCGACACCTACGAGGCGATCCTCGCATTCGCGGCCTCGAAGCCTGGCCAGGAAGTGAAGCCTCCGCCCGCGCCGCCTGCCGCTTCCGGGAAATCTCTGTCCCTCATCGAGCGGCTGAAGAGGGTTGGTGAAACGGACCCGGGCGAGACGCCGCCGGGACAGGTCAAGCTGGTCGGCAAAACTGAACTGGCAAGTCGTACGCAGGTTCCGGTGTCGTTCGACCTGTCCGCGTCCATCCCCGGTTTCAAGTTCGACGGCAAAGGGATTGAGACCAGTCAGGAGCAGGTGACCGGCATTCAATTGAAGCTCAGACGCGCCAACAACGTGATCGCCACGTCGATTGGCATACAGCTGATGATGATCTGCCTGGCATTGAGCATGCTGGCCATGGTGCTGTTTGGAACGATGAAGGGCAAGGGCGCCGCGATCGACCCGCTGTATATCGCACCGGTCCTGATCTTCGGCCTGCCCGCGCTGCGCGACACCCAGCCCGGCGTCCCGCCGCTAGGCGCGTTCAGCGATTACCTGTCCTACCTGTGGGCCGAAGCCATCGTCGCCGGCTGCACCATCATTTCCATCTGGACCTGGATCGCCCGGCATCGCTCGGATAACCCGGCCCCCGACCAGAACCCCGTTGACGAAAAGAAACCGTCCCCGGGTTCTTGAGCCCGGCGCCGGCAATGTGGATACTCTCTGTCAAAAGACCGTGGGAACAACAATGCGAACAATCTCCATGAAACGCGGCGCACTGGTGGGCGCCTTAGCCCTGCTGGCATTGGCCGGCTGCGCCAGCGTGCCCCCCGAGCGGATCACCACGGACCGCATGGATTACGGGCAGGTGATCGCGGATTCGTGGAAGCGCCAGACCCTGCTCAACGTGGTGCGGCTACATTACGCCGACGTGCCGGTGTTCCTCGACGTCGCGTCCATCATCAACAGCTACTCCTTCGCCGGCAAGGCAAGCGCGGGGGCGTCGCTGCCGAGCCGGACCGACCCGGATGTCCTTAACCTCGGCACCGAGCACACCTGGTCCAACACGCCGACCGTGACCTACCAGCCGCTGCTGGGTGATCGCTTCACCCGGTCCCTGCTGCAGCCGGTGCCGCCGTCATCCGTGTTCCAGCTGATGCAGGGCGGCTGGTCGGTGGACCTCGTGCTGCGGACCGTGGTCAGCTCGATCAACGGGCTGCACAACAATTCAATCGGGGTTGGCGCCGACCCCCGGTTCAACGAGCTGGTCGAAACGCTGTCCCGCATCCAGCGGACAGGCGGCCTGGGCATTCGGGTCGAGCCGAAAAAAGGCGGCAACGCCGTCGTCATCGTGCTGCCCCGCGGCGGCGCCAATCCCGAACTGATCAAGGACGGCCGCCGCGTGCAGCAACTGCTCGGGCTGGAAGGCAACACCAGCGAGTTCGAGATCACCTACGGCCTGCTCCCGCGCAGCGCCAACGAGGTGGCCATGCTCAGCCGCTCGATGCTGGAACTCCTGCTGGAACTGGGATTCGGCATCGAGGTGCCCGAGGCAGACGTCAAGGCCGGCCGCGTGCTTCCCGGCCGTCGCCAGCCGGACAGCGCGCCCTACACGCCGCTCGCGCGCATCCACTCGGGCCCCGAGGCGCCGGCGGACGCCTACGTCGCGGTGCCCTACCGTGGCCACTGGTACTGGATCGACGACAACGATGTTGCCAGCAAGAGCACGTTCACCTTCCTGCAGATCCTGTTCTCGCTCGCCGAAACCGGCCAGAGCCCAGCCGCCCCGGTCGTGACGGTGCCGTCGCGGTGAACCGTTCAAGCCGCTGTTTCAGGTGCGCGTACGGCCCTCCCGGCGGGCCGCGCCGCCTGGACGAAATATGCTGCAGCGCAATCCTGTCGCCCTTTCATCCATGATTCGCCCCGACAAGATTCAGAACGGCCTCGACAAGGGCGAGTTCTTCATCGAGTACCTGCCCATCATCGACCTCGCCCAGGCGCGCTGCGTCGGCGCGGAGGCCCTGGTGCGCTGGCAACGCCCGACGGGCGTCGTGCTCCCCGACGATTTCATCCCGCTGATCGAGCACACGCCGCTTTCGGGCCTACTCACCTACTGGGTGATCGATCAGGTGGCGCTCGAACTGGGCGACTGGCTCAAGGATCAGCAGGATGTCGAGCTCCACATCAATGTGCCGCCCGAGATCCTGGGGCGCGGCGGACTCGAATACGCGGCGCAGAAGTCCGGGCTGCAGGCCGTCCGCGACAAGATCGTGCTGGAGATCACCGAGCGCGGCGTGCCGGACCAGCTGGGATAGACGCGCTCGACCAGGCCGCGCGCCGGGGCGTGCGGATCGCCCTCGACGACATCCGGATCGACCCCGCCAGCGTGCTGGTCCTGTCGCGCAGCAACGTGCGCATCATCAAGATCGACAAGAGCGTCCTGCAGGATATCGGCGGCGGACAGGCCACGCCCTGGGTCGAGGCCCTGTCGGCCCTGCTGAAGACGACCGACCTCGAAGTGGTCGCCGAGGGGCCAAACAACTTGGCGTGCTAAGGGCGGCAGGCGTACAAAGGGCGCAGGGACACTACCTCTCGCCCGCCTTGCGCGCGGAAGCCTTTCTGCGTTATTTCCTGCGCCAGACGGGTTAGCCTGAACAGGCTGCAGTTGCCTCATGGTCATGAATCAAGGCGTCCTTTGCCGTAGCGATGCAGCACAGGCCAAGTGCGACGATGCCCTGGAACCAAAGTCTAATAGCGGTTGCTTGCGCGCGCGCCTAGCATGCATTCATATGCAAACGCCGTTGACAGTTGACAGATAACCAATTGACGGAAAGGCTGGAATAGTATGAGTACACAAGACACCAAACAAGCGGTACCAGAACCCAAATTCGCCGCCAAGGTTCCCGAAGCGGTCACGACCCCGGAGAGAGTTCACACGGAACTCATCGGTGATCTCGATTTTTTTGATGGGATGCCGAGCGAGGCCACCGTCAAGAAGGTCTACGACTTCCTCGATGTCTCCCGTGGCTCGGAAGTGTTCCTCAACGGGATACCGGCGGCTTCCGTTTACGCTTTGCTCGAAGGCTTTAAGGACCTAGGACTCAATCCGGGGGACCTGGGCATTTTTGAAACGCTGATGGATGCCCGCTCGCTCTTCCTCACGGCCAACTCGACGACCGTGTATTGCTTTGCGGAACTGAATGTCAAAGACGGACCGGTCGTTGCAGAGATTCCGCCGGGCGTTCTGGGCCCAGTGGATGATGCTTTCTTTTGTTGGGTCACGGATATCGGCCTGACCGGCCCCGACCAGGGCAAAGGCGGCACGTATCTCTTTGTGCATCGCGATTACAAAGGGGCCGTCCCGGAAGGCTATTTCGTCTGCCGGACACCGACCTATCGGAACCTGTTCTTCTTCCGCGCTTTTGTGAAAGGCGACGATTTCGCCGGGACGGCCAACGCGCTGAAAGCCAAGTTCCGCATGTATCCGCTGTCCCAGGCGGCGAATCCGCCGATGCAGAAGTTCATCAATGCCTCCGGCAAGCAGTTCAACACCGTTCATGCGAACAGCTTCCAATTCTACGAAGAGCTGAACGCCGTGGTCCAATATGAGCCGGCCGACGCGTTTAATCCGGAATTGGTCGGACAGTTCGCCTCCATCGGCATCAAGAAGGGTCAGCCGTTCAATCCGGACGCCCGGATGAAGAAAATCCTCACCGACGCGGTGGCAGTGGGCAACGCGACCGCCCGCGCCCTTTCCTTCGCCCCACGCAAACAGAGCGTGTTCTTCTATCCCGATCGCAAATGGAACTCGCCGTTTGCCGGCCTGAGCTCTGAGTTCCTGAACAACGGCGAGCGCGTGCTCGACGACCGCATCTTCTTCCATTACGTTGCGACAGGCATCACGCCGGCCATGGCCGCGCCGAAAGTGGGCACCGGTTCCGCCTATGCGTTCACGGCGCGCGACGCCGAGGACAACTACCTTGACGGCGGCAAGACCTACACGGTCACGCTGCCCGCGCCCATTCCGGTCAATAATTTCTGGTCGTTCATGGTCTATTCCGGCCAGCACCGTTCCATGCTGGAAACCGATCAGAAGCTGGCTGGTCTCGACAGCAACAATCCTTCCGTGAAGCCCAACGCCGACGGTTCCTACACGATGTGGTTCGGGCCAGAGGCTCCGAAGGGCCACGCGGGTAACTGGATTCAGACCATGCCCGGCAAGAGCTTCAACTGTCTTTTGCGCCTCTACGGCCCGCTGCCGCCGTGGTTCGACAAGACCTGGAAGCCGGGGGATTTCGAACTGGTGAAATGATTCGATTGTGAAACACGCGGGCTGTCCGAGAGGGTGGCCCGCGCCTTAACCCGCACGTCAGCCAAATGTCGCAGCCTTCACATCCGGAAGACCCAAGCCTACTGACGGTCAATTTATTCAGCGCCTAGCGTTACCCGAATCGTTCAAGGATAGAAAAATGCAAACCTCCCAGCCGAGCTACCATCTCCTCGCCAAGCCCGCCGGTGCGGCCTGCAACCTGGGCTGCCAGTATTGTTTTTTCCTGTCCAAAGAAAATCTCTATCAAGACGAAAGCCACCTGATGGATGAGGCCACGCTGGAGACCTACATCAAGCAGTTGATGGAATCGTCGCCCGGCCCGCAGGTCGACGTCGCCTGGCAGGGCGGCGAGCCCATGCTGCGCGGCCTGGATTTCTACAAGCGCTCGGTGCAACTGGCTGAAAAATACCGCAAACCGCATCAGCGCATCCTCCATACGCTGCAGACCAACGGCACCCTGGTCAACGACGAGTGGGCCGCGTTCTTCAAGGCGAACAACTACCTCATCGGGCTCAGCATCGACGGGCCGCGCGCCATGCACGACACCTACCGTGTCAGCAAGAAAGGCGAAGGCAGCTTCGACGACGTAATCCGCGGCTGGAACTGCCTGAAGAAGCACAGCGTCGACGTCAACATCCTGTGCACCATCAACGCCGCCAACGCCGACCATCCGCTCGAGGTTTACCGCTTTTTCCGCGACGAGTTGCAGGCGGAATACATCCAGCTCATCCCTATCGTCGAACGCGCCACCGTGGACACGATCGCATTCGCCAACCGGGGCTGGGGCGGCCTGAAGGGAACGGACCGGCCACTGTACAAGCAGGAAGGAAATCTGGTCACCGAACGCACGGTGACGGCAGAGCAGTTCGGCAAGTTTCTCATCGGCATCTTCGACGAATGGGTACGGCGCGATGTCGGCAAAATCTTTGTCACCACCTTCGACATCGCCCTCGGCAGCTGGCTGGGCCAGCACAATGCCTGCATCGTGTCCCCCACCTGCGGGAACGCCCTGGTGCTGGAGCATAACGGCGACGTCTATTCCTGCGACCACTTCGTCGAGCCGAACTACCGGCTCGGCAACATCAAGGAAACCACGCTGCAGGCGCTGGTCGCCTCGGAAAAACAGCGCCGCTTCGGCCAGAACAAGTACGACACACTGCCCAAGTATTGCAAGAAATGTCCGGTGCTGTTCGCCTGCTACGGTGAATGCCCGCGCAACCGCTTCATCAAGACACCGGACGGCGAGGAAGGCCTCAATTACCTGTGCGCAGGCTACAAGGCCTTCTTCACCCGCATCGACCCATCGATGAAGACCATGGCGAACCTGCTCCGCCAGGGCCGCTATGCCGACGAAATCATGCAGCAGCCGGACATCGCCTGAGCAAGCCGGCTTCGAGTGCTCGATGCCGGTTCATCCATAAGACCAAAGTCCAATAGCGACCAACTGGCCATGCGCCTAGCATGACCTAATATAAATCCAGTTGTTTTTGGCGGTTGTTAAGAAACAATGACACAGGAGTCTGAAGCATGAGCAGCGAAGACAAAAAACCCCGTTCCCATCTTCCGATGCGGAATACCGAGCCGGCAGGTTTCATTGCCTACGATGCGAAGGATCCGGATCACAAGACAGTCCCGATCCCGCAGTTGCGCCCGCCCAAGGGCGCGCCCAATGTGCTGATTGTGCTGATCGACGATGCCGGATTTGGGTCGTCGACCGCGTTCGGCGGTCCATGCCAGACGCCAAATGCGGAGAAGCTGGCGGCAGGCGGCCTGAAGTTCAACCGCTTCCACACCACCGCGATCTGCTCGGCGACGCGGCAAGCGCTGCTAACCGGCCGCAACCATCACTCTGCTGGCATGGCCGGCATCACCGAGATCGCCACTGGCGCGCCGGGCTACTCCTCGGTGCTGCCCAACTCCATGTCGCCCCTCGCGAAGACGCTCAAGCTCAACGGCTACAACACCGCGCAGTTCGGCAAGTGCCACGAGGTGCCGGTATGGCAGTCGAGCCCCGTCGGTCCGTTCGACCAGTGGCCCACGGGTGGCGGCGGATTCGAATATTTCTACGGCTTCATCGGCGGCGAAGCGAACCAGTGGTATCCGACGCTCTATCAGGGCACCACGCCAGTCGAGCCAGACAAGACGCCCGAAGAAGGCTACCACCTCGTCGAAGACATGACCGACAAGGCCATTAACTGGATCGCGCAGCAGAAGGCGCTGGCGCCCGACAAGCCGTTTTTCGCCTACTTCGCGCCCGGTGCGACCCACGCGCCGCACCATGTGCCGAAGGAATGGGCGGACAAATACAAGGGCAAGTTTGACGCCGGCTGGGACAAGCTGCGCGAGGAAACTTTCGCGCGGCAGAAAAAGCTCGGCGTCATCCCGGCCGATTGCGAACTGTCGGCGCGGCCGAAGGAAGTCCCGAGCTGGGACGAGATGCCCGAGGCATTCAAGCCGGTGCTGCGCCGGCAGATGGAAGTCTACGCCGGATTCATGGAGTACACCGACTACCACGTCGGCCGGCTGTTCGAGACGCTGGAAAAGCTCGGCATCATGGAAGACACCCTCGTCTACTACATCATCGGCGACAACGGCGCCTCCGCCGAGGGCTCGATCAACGGCTGCTTCAACGAGATGAGCTACTTCAATGGGCTGCAGTCGTTCGAAACGCCCGAGTATCTCTCGGCCCGGCTCGACAAGCTGGGCGGTCCCGAGTCGTACAACCACTACGCAGTGGGCTGGGCGCATGCCATGAACACGCCCTACCAGTGGACCAAGCAGGTGGCGTCGCACTTCGGCGGCACCCGCAACGGCACGATCGTCCACTGGCCCAACGGCATCAAGGCCAAGGGTGAGGTCCGCACGCAGTTCAGCCACGTGATCGATGTGGCGCCGACGATCCTCGAGGCGGCGGGCATTCCCCAGCCGGTCGCGGTCGACGGCATCCAGCAGGATCCGATCGAGGGAGCGAGCATGCTGGCGTCCTTCAACGACGGCAAGGCGGCGGAACACCACGAGACGCAGTACTTCGAGGTCATGGGCAACCGTGGCATCTATCACAAGGGATGGACCGCGGTGACCAAGCACTACACGCCCTGGATCATGGCCCCGCGGCCCCCGCTCGACGACGATGTCTGGGAGCTCTACGACACCACCAAGGACTGGAGCCAGTCCAAGGACCTGTCAAAGGAAAACCCGAAGAAGCTGATGGAGCTGCAACGGCTCTGGATGATCGAGGCGACGCGCTACAAGGTGCTGCCGCTCGACGACCGGATGTTGGAGAAAATGAACCCGGACACCGCCGGCCGGCCGGTGTTGATCAAGGGCAAGAGCCAGCTCCTGTTCGGTGGCATGGGTCGCCTGTCGGAGAACTGCGTCCTCAACCTCAAGAACAAGTCGCATTCGGTTTCCGCCCAGATCGTGGTGCCGAAGCAGGGCGCCGAGGGCGTGATCATCGCCCAGGGCGCGAACATCGGCGGCTGGAGCCTGTACGCCAAGGACGGCAAGCTCAAGTACTGCTACAACTGGGGCGGGCTAAAGCACTTCATGGTCGAGGCATCCACTCCGATTCCTGCGGGCGAGCATCAGGTGCGCATGGAGTTCGCCTACGCCGGCGGCGGCCTCGGCAAGGGCGGCAAGGTGACCCTGTACACCGACGGCAAGCAGGTCGGCGAAGGCGAGGTTGGCGCCACCCTGGCGATGGTCTTCTCCGCCGACGACGGCCTGGATGTCGGCGAGGACACCGGCGCCCCGGTCTCCCCGGACTACAGCTCGGAAGGCAACGCCTTCAACGGCAAGGTCAAGGGGGTGCAGCTTGCGATCGAGGAAGCTGCCGAAGACGCGGATCACCTGATCAATCCGGAGGATGCCATCCGCATGGCGCTGGCGCGGCAGTGAATCCCCCGCCAGCACCGGCAGCCCGAACCCGGCTGCCGGCCTCATGGCACACTCCATCCGCATCGTCCCACCCGTCCAAATCCTGTTGGGCAACCCAAGCCAGACCGGGCGAATGACAGACGCAATGCCCACCGCTTCCAAACTTTTGCAGGCACAAGTTAGGAAACCCGACATGAACACACTATGTACTCTGCTCGGCTCGTT